>CALFWI010000450.1 GCA_937928615.1 uncultured Saprospiraceae bacterium
TTATGCGACCAATATGGAGGAAGAGTAACAGGCACCGAAGCGAATGCCAAAGCAGTAGATTGGGGCTTGCGTAAATTTATTGATGCAGGTGTTGCTGCACAAAAAGAATCTTTTAAAATTGCTTCCCTTTGGGTAGAAAATTCGACGATTGCAGAAGTATCAGGTACGGCTAATTTCACCCCTAAAGTAGTGGCTAAATATTTTTCTAAATCAACCCCTAAAGATGGGATTACCGCTTCGATTATTGATGTGGGGTATGGTACTCCTGAAGATTTTGCCAAAGCTGGAGATGCCGTCAAAGGGAATTTTGTGTTGGTAGAAAATGATTTATGCTTAGATGTAGATGGTCTTTTTACCGAATATGCGAATGCGGCTAAAGCGGATGCCTTAGCGGCTAAAGCAGGGGCAATCGGCATTATTAATATGGCTTCTAGGCCCAAAAAATTATTGTATCGTTTTATTGCATCAGATGGATATGACCATGGATTGATTAACTTGGTCATGGGCAGAGAAGATGCCAAACGTTGCCAAAGAATATTAAGAGCGGATGGGAAATTAGATTTTTCAGCGACTTTAGATGTGGCGTATTCGGGCGAACAAACCAGCCATAATGTAATTGCGGAAATTAAAGGCTACGAAAAGCCTGATGAGGTCGTTATTATTGGCGCTCATTTAGATTCTTGGGGCTTAGGAACGGGCGCAAACGATAACGGTTGTAATGTAGCGATGATGATAGACATTGCTCGACAAATGATTAAAATGGGCGTTAAGCCTAGGCGAACCATTCGATTTGCCCTTTGGAATGGAGAAGAACAAGGCTACTTTGGTTCACAAGCTTACACGCAATTACATCAAGGAGAATTAGACCAACATATTATGAAAATGTCCGTCGATATTGGGAGTGGCGCTATCATTGGCTTTTTCACCAATGGCCGCCCAGAGTTGGCAAAAGTGACGAAAGAAATTATGAAGCCTGTTGCTGGTCTAGGGGCTAATTCGGTATTAGATATTCCAATCGTTGGAACAGATAATTTTGATTTTATGCTAGAAGGCGTTGGCAATTTAGTCGCTAGTCATAAGCCCTTTAATTATGGGCAAAATTACCATGCCGCATCGGATACTTATGATAAAGTGGATTTGGAACAATTGAAAAGAAATTCCGCAATTGTTGGAGCGGTCGCTTTGGGTTATGCCAATTTACCTGATTGGAAAGTCAATTGGCAACGACAATCTAGAGCAGAAATCGCTAAAGAAATTGTGGAAAAACATAATTTAGAATTTTCTATGCGGATGTTTGGCGTTTGGAAGTCTTGGGTGGATGGTAGTCGTGGTCGGAAGGAGTAGAACATCAGTTAAAAAGGTGATAAATATCCGTATCTCTTTACTAATCCGTGGTATTAATTGCTAACACGGATTAGTGAAGGGACACGGATATTAGTCGTTATTAAGTACTAATAGTTTTTGTAATATCAATTTTTTAGCTGATTCTAGATACTGATTTAAATCATAAAAATCATAAAACCCAGCGAAATCAGCGTCAAATATATTTAGAAGAAATTTCACCTACCGTTACCGAATAGCCCTTATTAAATTCCCCTTATCAAAACCAAAAAATGACCCCATTCCAACAAATCCTTGCCTTACAAACCAAAGTCCATCATCAAGTCAAACAGCAACAATTAAGTTTGGCAACAAACACCCAATTGGATGCCTTAAAATTGGCACAAGGATTGGATAAGCCCAAATTAATGGCATTGCTCTACCAAAATCTAGGGCAAATTTTAGAACAAAAAGGCGAGGTTCAAAAAACAGTTTATGCTTACGAAGCGGCCTTTAAAGCCCTGAATAAAGAAGACCACCAATTGGAAATGACCAGTCGTAAACTTCGACGAGCGACCAAATCTTTCCAACGAGTTAGAAAAATAGAAATTCCTGATGTTTATAGTCCTACTGTAGCAGCATCCTTACAAATAGGTTTACAAGCTGACAATTTAAACCTCACCATACTCCTCCATATTGGCAACAGTTATTTTGCTCAGCCTCAGTTATTACCCGCCTTAAATGCTTACGAACAGGTTTTGGCGCAAGCCAATATTGACAAATGGCCTTTGCTCAAAGCTCAAACACTTATTAAAGTAGGCGAGATTTTTCGGCAACAAAAAAAGACGGACTTAGCACAAGAAAAGGTCAAAAATGCTTTAATACTTTTTAAACAACATGGCATTCCCGAAGATGAGCGATTTGCTATTGCCTTACAAGCTAGGTTACATTTTCAAGCGCAAGCAATAGACCAAGCCATTCCTGCTTATCAAAAAACTGTTGCCTTATTTGAGGGGTTGGAAGATTATAAAAATGCAGGAAAAATATGGGCGCAAATGGGGCAATTATATTTAGGCACCCAAGATTTCCCAAAGGCAAAGTCTAGTTACGAACAAGCTTTGAAATATGCCGAAACAACCAAAGCAAAGGATTTGGAATGGCATTTATTCTGGGGCTTAGGCTGTTGTCATTGGGAAGCAGAAAACTGGGAACAAGCAGCTATTTATTTTGAAAAAAGCAAAACCAAAATATTAATTAGACAGAATAAACTGTATACAGATGAAGGCAAAGTCGCTTTTTTAGATAGCGTGCAAGACGTCTTTAATCGCCTTATCCAAACGTACTTACACATTGGTACAAAAGCAGCCATCGAAAAAGCTTTTGTTATTACGGAAACTGCAAAAGGACAAGCCTTATCGGATTTAATGCAAGGTAGAGGTAGACGCCGAGCACAACAAAAAACGACTACGGTTAGGGATTTGCCGCCCATTTTCACAGGAGCTAATAATCCGATACAGCAAATGAGTTCCAGTGTGCCTGTTATACCTCCAGCCTCTTCAGACGATGCTGAATTTAACCAAATTATTACTGCTTTAGAAGAGGATCAACCACAAACCATTATGCAACAATCTGCAAGTGGTGTGGCTTCGTCAAATGCTATTCCAGACTTCTCTTTTCATTCGGTCAATGAAACGACTGAGCCTACTAAAAAACTACCTGTTAGGCCTATCTCTAAAAGATGTTTTTTATCGTTTTATAGTTTAACTGATAAATTATTAATTTGGTTAAAAAAGCCAAATGGGGAATTGATTTTTCACCAATGGAAAATTGCTAAAGTACAATTAACTGCTAAAATAGAAGCGTTTCGAACTGCAATGATGCAAGATGCACAGAGCAGAGGATTGACAATGGTACGAGGTGTGGAGAAAATAGAAGAAAGGACTGAAAGAGCGGTTGTGACGAGAACAAGGATAAATAAAAACGTCGATTTCCCCCAATTATCCAAAGAATTCTATCAACAATTATGGCAGCCCTTTCAAGCTTATTTAACGGAAGAAAAGACAACAGTAGTCGTCATTCCTCATGATGTACTTTGGTTGTTTCCTTTCGCTGCTTTAAAAACGGAAACGGAAAAATATATCGGTACGCAGCATACTTTATTATACAGTCCTTCCATGAAAGCACTGGCTCAAATAGATGGCGAAATTCCTTATAGTAGTATCCAAGATGCCAAAGCTTTAATTGTCGGCAATCCCATCATGAGCCAAGCAGATAAACGGTATCGTTTTAGCGAACTAAAGGGGGCAGAAGCAGAAGCCATTGCTTTGAGTCAATTATTCCAAACACAACCTTTATTACAATCCAAAGCGACCCAACAAGCGGTAGAAGAGGGTGCGATTAACGCCAATATTCTGCACTTAGCGACACATGGCATGGCAGATGAAACAAACCCTTTAGAATCGTTTATTGTCTTAGCCGACCTTTTTAAAGCGGACGGTTCTTTAGAAAAAGACGGCATCCTAAAAGCAAGAGAAATTATGCATTGGTCTGTGCCTGCCGAGTTGGTCAATTTAAGTGCTTGTCAGACAGCTTTAGGCAAAGTTTCAGGAGAAGGCATTATTGGTCTAAGTCGAGCTTTTTTAGTGGCAGGAAGTCGAAGTGTCTTAGTTAGTTTGTGGAATATTAGCGATACAGCGACCGCCGCTTTTATGCAGCAATTTTATCAATATTATTTAGCGTCGGGTAATAAGGGATTGGCTTTACAACAAGCGATGGAAAACATGCAAGAGCAGTCGGATTATGCGCATGCGGTTTATTGGGCTGGGTTTACTTTAGTAGGGTCGGATGATTGATTACTAAGTTTTTTATTCGACTGTTATTGGTGCTTTTTCCGTAGCTTTTGCCTGACATGCTGCCCAAGTTTCAGTAATATACCCGACGACTTTTAGGAGATTTTCTGCGGTTAGAAAATCGGGCAAAGTTGAAAGAATCTCTATGATAACCTTTTTAGGTGGTAATGCTGAATTTTCTGCATATATCTTTTTGGTTTTTTTAATAACCCCTTCTTTTTGCCATTTAAAATATTTTGAAAATGTAGGCATCTTTTTATCAAAATTTTCAAACAAGTATTGGTCCTCTTTTGAGAAAAGGTGCTTCGTTTCTTCTGAGTATATGGTGATGGGTAATTCCATTTTTAGAATTTTATATTGAATTATTTTAGCGACGAATTATCGTTCAATTTTCTCAAATGCTCATGGAAGGTAGTAATCACTTTAGATATATCACTTTTAAAATCTCCTTTTATAATAAGAATATCCTCTTCTTTTATTTCTGAATTTTGCTTTATTTTTATTTTCAGATACTTATTATCATAGGTATAATCTACACTTTCTATTTTTTTATAATCAATAACCTTTTGCTCATTTTTTCGGTAATCATTATAACGTATTCCATCCTCTTCGAATTTAATCAAATAATCGAGTCTTATTTTTTTTATTTCCACGAAGGCTAGAACACAGCAAAAAAAAGGAAAAATTGAAGTGATTAACGGCCCTAAAATCGGTTGGACAAAACTTGAAGTCAATAAAAAATGAAAAGAATAAAATATGATTACTAACCATATCAGTAATTGGAAATAATTTAATGGTTTATTTTGCTTAACAATTTTCATTTGGATTTATTAAATTTTTGAATTTTATCTAATATCAAAAACCTAATCTTCCTTAGTAAATTATTTCGATGAATGCTTGACTTTTTACGCTTAAATTTTCTTTGTAGTTAAAATTACTTGTCTTAATCCTTTTCAACAAGAAAAGATTGTACTACCTCCCAACTCAAAGTAGCACAAGTCAATCGCCCAGGAAAGTCCTTCGCAGCCGCAAAAGCTTCAAATTCTTCCAATTCATTTGTCACAGTTCCATCAGGCGAAACGACTTGCTGAAATTTATCACAAAGTGCGAGTGCTTGTTTCATGGTTTTCCCTTCTAAATTTTTAACTAAAACAGAAGTAGACGCTTTAGAAATCGCACAACCATAGCCATGAAAATGAATGCTTTCAATGATGCCTTCCTTTAGCTCTACAAATAAATTAAAACGGTCACCGCAAAGTGGATTGTATGCTTCTAATTGATGCGCAGCACCTTCCTTTTTTTCGTAGTGAAAAGGGGCGTTGTTATGTTTGAGAATAACGGTTTTATAAAGCTGTTTGAGTTTATCGTTCATTTAAGAAAGTATTAGACTTATAAATAAAAGAGAAAGTAGAAAGGTAGCTAAGACAATTCCATAAAGCAATAGCAACAGTAGAAAATAACCAATAGTTTTTAGCCAGCCTTTATTGTAGAATTGCTGAATGGCTATCATTATATAAATGATGATAATTACATAAGAAATATTAT
>CALFWI010000451.1 GCA_937928615.1 uncultured Saprospiraceae bacterium
CGCCTGTTTCTTTACCACACACGAATGGTAGTACTGTTGCCGTAGGAGATTTTGATAAGGATGGTTTTGATGATTTATTTATTGGCGCACGGTCGATGCCGTCTTTTTATGGATTATCGCCCTATAGTTTTGTGTTGAGAAATAAGGAAGGGTTTGGGTTGGAAATTGCGGAGAAACGACGCTTTGGTATGGTTACGCACAGTCAATGGGCAGATATTGATAATGATGATGATTTAGACTTAGTCTTTTGTGGGGACTGGCTGAATATGAGTATTTTAGAAAATCAAGGGGATGGCAAATTGGTTTATCAAGCACAAAATATAGGATTGGGCGAAACGGCGGGTATGTGGAATACCTTTTATTTGAAAGATTTGAATGCCGATGGTCAGTTAGATATTATTGCGGGCAACGCGGGAACTAACTTTAAATGGAAGGCTTCGCCTGAAAAGCCTGTAAAGCTGCACATCGTAGATTTAGATAAAAATGGAAAGCCTGACCCTATTATTTTTCATCATTCTTTTGCTCGATATATGCCCTTTGCCTCCTTGGATAAATTAGTCGCACAAGCACCTGGAATTAGAAAGCAATTTGTGAATTATACCGCCTTTTCAAAAGTAGCAACGATTGAAGATTTCAAGCAGGTTACTCCAGAAGATATTGTTGAAACTAAATTAATACAAGAATTGAGGTCGATGGTTTACCTGTCGGAAAACGGAATATATAAAGGCATTCCATTACCGAAAGAAGCACAAATGAGTCCTATTCAAGGGATAATGATGGATGAGAACAACAAGCTTATTTTTGTTGGTAATTACCAAGATTATTTGACGGAATTAGGTGTAAGTTCAGGTAATAGTGGTGGGGTGTTAACTGATTTTTCCGTAGAAAGTGGCGTTTTTAAAACCTATAAATCCTTGAATTTGCCTGCGGATTTAAACCCTAGAGGTATTACTCAGCTTAACGCCAATCAATATTTAATAACTTGTAATAATGGTGTGCAGTATATTTTGGGGGAGTAATAAAAGAATCAAGTAGGAGACAAAATAGTTACTGCTTCTTGATTTGCTCGCTTACATTTGTTATATTAGGAGAGATTTTGATAAAAATTGGGTGACAATGGGAAATTGTCACCCAATTTTTATTAAGTACCAATCAATTTGGCGACTACATTGTAAATTAGGTGACAATTATTTTTTAGCAGACTTGCAAGTCCTTATAAATCATCATGAAAATCAGAAAGAATAGTATACCTACTACTTATTTAAAAACACTAGCACTATTGCTAACTGTTTGGTTATTTCCGACTTGTAATGATTTAGAAGAAGACTTAGTTGGAGAAATTGGGGAAATTAATATCCCACCACTTTATCCATATACTGAATGTGGTGGTGCTGGTGGATGTAGTAATCTTACTAGTGGATATGGATTATTACGCACAGCGGGTACAGCAAATCACGGAGGATATTATTCGCTCCAAGAGTTAACGTCGGATGAAATGGTCATAACGGCTAAAGGAAGCGATTGGAGTAGCGGTCCGCAGATAGCATTGCACCAACACACTTACCAACCAACGCATCTTTTTATCAATAATACTTGGGTTCAAACCTACCAAGCTATTGATATACTGAATGAGATATTATTTTTTAAAAATTCCAATTTGGATGCTAATCAAGAAGCACAAGCTAGGGTATTAAGAGCTTATTTTTATATGCGCTTATTAGATTTGTTTGGTAACGTTAAATTGATAATCATCCCATTTGAAGATGGACCACAAGTTGCTAGAAGTGAATTATTTGACTTCATAGAAACCGAAATATTAGCTGCGCTAGGAATAAGCGAAATATCGGAGGATATGGATTTGTCAGAAAGTCTATTAGATACCGATAACGCCCCTTATCAAATCAATCAATTTGGGGCGTTAGGAATTTTAGCTAAATTATATCTGAATGCGGAAGTATATTCGGGTAAAAAGCGATACAAAGAAGCCGAATTGGCTGCTGCTTACATTATAGATAGTGGGGTGTATTATTTATGTGGCAAAGGATGTAGCGTAACAAATTTAGGCAGAAGAAATGGCGTCGCCTCAGACCCAGATGAACTGGAAGGGTACGCAGCTGTATTCGCTCCAAATAATGAAAATAATCCAGAACATATTTTTGCGGTAATGTATGATGAAGTTACAGGTATTGGTATGAATTTTAGCCACATGAACCTGCATTATGCCAGTCAATTGAGTTATAATTTTACGGAACAACCTTGGAATGGCTATGCGACTTTGGAGGAATTCTATAATGGATATGATGACGAAGATATTAGAAAGGAAGCGAATTTTTTAGTAGGGGAACAATTAGATTTTGGCGGCAGTACAGTTTTAGATTATTACGCTGACGATGAAAATGTCGTGTTAAATTACACGCCTCAAATTAGTGAATTGCTGCCCAATGCTAAAAGAGAAGCAGGCGTACGTTCTAAGAAATTTAGTTACAAACAATTTGGTCGGACAGAGATGGACAATGATTTCCCCATAGTTCGTTTAGGGGAAATATATCTAACGCGGGCAGAAGCTTTAGCTAGAGTAAGCGGGGATTGGAATCAAGCGATTCCTGATGTCAATATTTTAAGAGCAAGAGCAGGCGTTTCGCTTTATACGACCTTAGACGAAGCAGAATTTTTAGCAGAAAGAGGCAGAGAAATGTTTCAGGAAACCAGTCGGCGAACTGATTTAATTCGTTTTGGTCAATATAATGGCGCTTGGTGGGAGAAGCCTGCTGACGCCTCCAATCATGTGAATATCTTTCCAATTCCCGCTGAGCAAATTGAAGCGAGTAATGGAACTTTGACGCAAAATGCGGGTTATTAATCAAAGGAATAATTTATTTATCACACTTTGTTTTTACTTGTCCTCATAAATCAAAACCGAATCATTATTCCGAGCTACTACAATCACAGCTTGAGTAGCGGTTTTTAACCGTAAAAATGCTCGAATAGCCCCTTTTACTGAAAAACCAGATTGTTTAGCAGGTAAGGTCGTAAATGCCCCTGTTCCATCTCCTGTTAACATCAATCCATAACTAGCATCATAAATCCCTAATTCTGGTTTAGATTGATGAAAGTTACCGCCAAGTAGTAAATCAAGTTGATCATCATTGTTAAAATCTTCCACCAATAAAGCGTGAGTCGGCGAAAGTTGGGCTTCAACGGGCAATGCTTTTAACGTAAATGACCCATCTCCATTATTCATAGCAATACTAGTAGCGGGATTTGTGACCGATAATACGATAGCATTTTTGAGCTGTGCATCTTCAAATATATCCGCCACTTTTTGACCTTTATAGTCTTTATAATACAGGTATTTTTTCTTGAGAGAAGGCATTTGCATGACTAAATCATGGCGAAGTGGCAAAGGATAACTTTGACCATTATTAAAAATAGAAATAATTTGTTCTGCTGTTCGGTTTTTATCAAAATCATTGACATGCATGGTGATAGGTTCGGATTCAGTCGCTTTCAATCGACTATTCTTTCCATGATTGCCGATGACAAAATCTATAGCGCCATCTTTATTGAAATCTCCTGATTCGATACAATTCCAAAAACCGTTACTTGAGTGATTGGTGATTGATGCTTGGTGGTTGGTGAAAATACCATTTTCATTCACTAATATTTTGATAGGCATCCAATCGCCAACAATGACTAAATCTTGGTCTTGGTCATTATCTGTATCCGCCCAAATTGCATCGGTGACCATCCCTATTTGTGCTAAATCAGCGGCTTTTTCTTTCGTAATATCGGTGAAATTACCTTTGCCATCATTTGCTAATAAATAACTAGAAGCGGGATAACCGTAGACCCCAGCTTTTAGTCGCACCCCCACAAATAAATCGACATCCCCATCTTGGTCAAAATCAGCGGCACGTACACAAGCGGTACTTTCTGTATTTTCTTTGACAGGTAGAATTTGAGGCGATTGGGTAAAATTTCCTGCCCCATCATTGAAGTAAAGTCGGTCGATTAACTGGGCATTTCTGCCCATAAATTCATTACTACCTTTAGCCACGTATAAATCTAAATCCTTGTCTCCATCGGCGTCAAAAAATAAAGCATCTACATCTTCTGAGGCACGACTTCGATTAAACAAAGCTTCATTCGTTTGGACAAATTGATTGTCTACAGTTTGTTGAAGGATAATACTTGCTTGTCCCTTTGCGCCACCTATAAATAGATCTTCTAATCCATCGCCATTGATATCTCCTTTGGCTAGTGCAGGGCCTTCGGTAGAAACCATTTGATGCAATAATCTATCCCGATTGAAATCACTGTATTTGTTTTCTTTGTGTTGAAATTGGATTGGTAAATTATTGGTAATTTGGGTTAGGAGTTGCTGGTTACTGGTTACTGGTTGTCCCGATAAATCTGGATAAACTTGGTTGCTGGTTGCTGGTTGGGCGTCAAATTCTGTTAAGTTTAGGCGTTGATTGGTAGGAACATTCGTTAATTCCGTCAATTTCCCAGAAGGCCATTGAACATTGATTTTATCTACTTTTTGAATCGCTCCTAGCCCAAAATTTAAGGTATAATCCACTGAGGATTGAAAGCCTTTACTCGTGACCAATTCTTGATAGAAAATTTGCCCATTGGCTTCAAGGGTTACTTGTGTGCCTAATGCTTTGGTATTTGCTTTTTCGCCAGTCAATTCAAAGCTTAAGTAATTATTATTGAATAAGGTATTGGCTCGATTTTCATAAACAAAAGCGGGCATATTGACATTATTGACCACCAAATCCAAATCACCATCATTATCCAAGTCACCATAAGCTGCACCGTTAGAAAAACTAGGGGTAGCCAATCCCCATTCCGTTGTTTTTTTATCAAAAGTTAAATCTCCCTTATTCTCAAAAACATAATTGGGAATAGGATTAGAAGGCATTTTGTCAATTAATTTTAAGATAGCCCCTTTTTCTCGATTGCGAATAGCCCCTAAAATTTTAGGATCCGTCGTATAATAATTGATGTAATCTTGGTCCATTAAATCTTGGTAAATCCCGTTGGTGACGTAGACATCTTTATGCCCATCATTATTTAAATCCGCGATTAAAGCACTCCAACTCCAATCCGTTGCATGGACACCAGCCAATCGACCAATTTCGCTAAAAGTGCCATTTTTATTATTCAATTGCAGCACATTTCGAGTAAATTGATGATGGTAGCCATTTTGGACATTTAACTGGTATTTATTCCAATTGTCAAAAGTCATCTTGGATTTATAGCGGTCTTCTGTTTCTGGCAACATATCGGTGACAAAGATTTCTGGATAGCCATCATTATTAATATCTGCCATATCAGCCCCCATCGAACCCATACTAATCTCATTAATTTGATTCACCAAATCTTCCTTAAAAGTACCGTCTTGTTGATTGATGTATAAATAATCTCGTTCAAAAAAATCATTGGAAATATGAATATCTTGCCAACCATCTTTATTGACGTCGCCAATCGTTACCCCCAAACCATAGCCGATATTGCTGCCATAAATCCCCGCTGCTTCTGATATATCGGTGAAGATTGGGGTTTTAGTACTTTTGGAAGCACTTGCGTTAATCAACTCATTCCGATACAACTTATTTCCACCAAAAGGGTCTCGAATTTCTCGCAATCCTGGTCGAATATCAAAACCACCAACAGGTCGCAAAGAATTATTCAACAAATACATATCCAAATCCCCATCTTTGTCATAATCAAAAAAGGCAGCGTGGGCAGATAAGCCTTCATCGGCAATGCCATATTCTTCCGCTTTTTCTAAAAATTGTAATTGCCCATTAGCATCCAGTCCTTGATTAATAAAGAGTTCATTATGGCGCAACTCACCTTCTGGCCTGCCCGATTTACAAACATAAATATCTAACCAACCATCGCCATTCACATCTGCAAAACTTACGCCACTAGACCAAACATTTTTAGAGGCTACCCCTGCTTTTTGGGTATTATCTTCAAATTGAAATCCTCCTTTATTGAGGTATAATTTATTATCGACCATATTGCCACAAAAGAATAAATCTGCCAATCCATCTTTATTCAAATCACCAATAGCAACGCCACCGCCATTAAAGAAATTCTTAAAAATATAGGGATTGAAATCGTCTTGATAAGTCAGATTATTACTAAAATGAACG
>CALFWI010000452.1 GCA_937928615.1 uncultured Saprospiraceae bacterium
GCCCTTTCTAAATGATAATTCAATAGAAATTCGATAAAAATTTCACGTTCGGCAAAATGATGGTAGAAGGAAGATTTACTTTTATTAACTAATTTGGCAATCCTTTCTACTTTAATCCCTTTTGGCCCTTCTTGGGCAAATAATGTATAACCTACTAAAATCCAAGGTTTTTTAAGGGCATTCATGCTGGATAATAATTTATTGGAAAAATCTGTGGGGAAACTTTAAAGGACATACTTTTCAAAAATATCCGCCAACATCAAATCAGGATCCGCACAAAGCCCTGGATGTGTAGCCGAACTCTGAATAATAGAACTTCTATCCGCGGTCAACCAACGAAATCGAACATGCATTTCTAAACCACCGATCGCCCCACCAATCTTGCCACCTTGACAAACCAATTTCCACGCCTTTAAATAATTCGTAATTAAATCAATATCTATTTGATCGCCAAATGCAGTCAATCGTTCTTTATCAATATGATATTTCATGTCTAGAAACCGTTTCCGTTTGGCGTAAACAATCACCCCAACATTGATAAATTCTTCTCGCTCCACGACAGGCACCACTCGGATAATCGCATATTCGTAACTAATATTATCTGGCATCGGCTGCTTCTTTTGCTAATGAATCAATATTGTTCAATTTTGCTAATAGAAAGGTCACATAAGCTGCTCGTCTTTCCGTAGGCGTTAAGTCGCTTGATTTGTCGGTTAACCAATCTTCTGGAATAGTGGCAATTATATGTTGAATCACTTTTTCATTGAGTAAAGTCTTGATGTCTGCTGCGGCTTTTTCCAAATTATCTGCTCTTTCCAATAAGACATGATTTTTTATCATCGGAAAAGTACGAGGGACGGATGCTTCCCAATTTGCCCAATTATGATGGAAATATAAACTAGCTCCATGGTCAATGAGCCATAATTCATCGTTCCAATTGAGTAAGTTGGTATTCCTAGCAGTTCGGTCAATATTGGTAATTATGCTGTCTAATAACACTGTTTTGGACGCTGTTGCTCCATCTGCGATGGAGACCAACGGGTCGTAAGTAATAGCACTTGACAAAAAACTCATGCCTAAATTAAGCCCCACACTAAATTTTAATAAATCTTGAATTTCCTCATCAGGTTCTAATCGACTGAAAGAATCGTCTAAATTCATTAAGACTAATTCGGGCATATTTAAGCCAATCGCTCGTGCCAATTCTCCGCCAATTAATTCTGCGATTAAGGCTTTTTTGCCTTGTCCAGACCCTCTAAATTTGAGGACGTATAAATTATTATCATCTGCTTGCACAATAGCAGGCAAGGAACCACCTTCTCGTAAAGGTTGTCGGTATTGGACGACATTGAGTGTTCTAAGATTGATTTTTTGCATAAGATTGCAAGATAGGGAAATTAAAGAAATTGAAAAATATCAACTAGCTATAATGTAAATTCCCTTAAACAATAAGCTACGTCTTGTAGTTCCCTTTATCATTCTAAATACTTTCCTATCTTTAGCCTAGAAAAGTAAATTAACCATAACCTATGCATCGACTGTTTACCGAATCAAACCTTTTTCATCTTTATATAATAATTGCTATTATTAGCCTACTAGGTTGCGCTAAAAACGAACCACTTGCACCAACTGAACAGGAAGATGATTCCTTGGTCTTTGAATCTTTCGTTTTTGAACAAAAAAATAATCCAAACTTAAAAACAGATGTTGCCTTTGAAATTAGCAATAATATCATTAACGGGCCATTAAAACATTATTATTTTAATGCTACTCCGACCTTTACGACTAATGCTCAGTCCGTAGAAATAAATGAAGTGCAACAAGTGAGTGGAAGTAGCGCTGTTGATTTTAGAAATGGCGTGAGCTATACTTTAAAATCTGCTACAGGCACGACTAAAAATTATACAGTTAGTATAGCTTGGGATAATAAATTACCGCAAGTTAATATCACGACCGACGGGCGAGTTGCGATTAATTCCAAAACAAATTTTAGTCCCACTAACATTACAATTGAGGGACAGTCAAAATATTTGGATTATACAGGTAGGGCACAAATTAGAGGGCGAGGCAATTCGACTTGGACGTTCCCAAAAAAGTCTTACAAATTTAAATTGGATGAAGATGCGGAAATATTAGGCTTGAAGGCGGAAAAAGATTGGGTGTTATTGGCTAATTATTTAGACGCGACACATCTTTTAAATGCAGTCGGGATGAAAATCGGGCAATTACTAAAGATGCCTTATACCAATACCATTATTCCTGTAGAACTGACGTTGAATGGCGAATTTCTAGGGACGTATATGTTAACAGAACAGATAGAAGTTAAAAAAAATCGAGTTGATGTGGGTAAAGATGGACTACTATTAAGCTTAGATACCAATTTTGATGAACCCTATCAATTTCAATCGGCTAGTTATCGCCTACCTGTGACCATCAAATATCCGAAGGAAATTGACGCTAGTAAAAAGAATGAAATCAAACAAGAATTTGAGGCATTAGAAGCATTGATTGCCGATGCTAATTTTCCAAATAATGACTATCTAGATTATTTTGATAAAACAGCTTTTGTACAATACCTAATTGTTTATATGCTAACTGGCAATGAAGAAATCAATCACCCTAAGAGTACTTATATTCATAAAACGAATGGAGGTAAATACACCATGGGGCCCATCTGGGATTTTGATTGGGCTTTTGCCTACGAAGGTTCTTTGGAACATTTTAGTAGTGTTGATAGACCTTTATTTTGGACACCTCCTGCTAAAGGCACGAAATTCTTTTCTAAATTATTAGCAGATCCTGCTATTAAAGCCCTACTTAAAACAGAATGGGCTACTTTCCAAGCCAATCAACTCCCTGAATTATTGACCTATATTGACGAATATGCCTTTATTATTCGAGGGGCACGAACTAGAGATTTTGGAAAATGGGCACGGGGCAAAAATAGTTATGATGTAGAAGTGAGTAATTTAAAGAATTGGTTGAGTAATCGAGGACGGTGGATGAATGGAGTGATTGGAGAGTTGTGATATTGAGGATAGCGTATATTTAATACCCTACCCTCAATAATTTTAGCTATTAAATTTTTTCCAATTCCACCGTAAAATGCCGTAAAATAGCCGCTTGTTTTTTAATGGTAAAACCAGCTTTAATGTCTTTACTTCTAGCAGCTACGTTTGCCAAAGTTGCCGCAATATAATCCATGTGATTTCGAGAATAAACCCGACGAGGAATCGCTAGCCGCAACAACTCCATTTCTGGTAATCTATCTTTTCCTGTCAGTGGGTCTCTATCCGCTAATAAAGTACCAATTTCTACTCCTCGAACGCCTCCTTCAATATACATTTCTACCCCTAGTAATTGCGCAGGATATTCGGTTTGAGGAATATGAGGTAACATCTTTTTGGCATCAATATAAATCGCATGCCCACCAACTGGTTCTTGAATAGGGATATTATACGTTTTTAGTTTTTCGGCTAAATATTGGACTTGCTTGACTCGGTCGTTTAGATAATCAAATTCAATCCCTTCTCTTAACCCAACTGCTAAAGCGCCCATAGCTCGACCACTCATGCCACCATAAGTCAAAAAACCTTCATAAATAATCGTGAATTGCCCTAATTTTTCATATAACTCCGCATCATTCAAAGCGATAAAACCGCCGATATTAACCAAACCATCTTTTTTACTACTCATCCAAACAACTGCTACTTCTTTGAACATTTCTTTGACGATTTCGGCAATGGTCCAATCTTTATAAGCGGCTTCTCTGATTTTTATAAAATAAGCATTTTCGGCATAGCGAGCGATGTCCATATACACAGGAATGCCATATTTTTGGGCTAATTGGCAAGTCGATTTAATATTGGCTAAGGAAACAGGTTGCCCACCGACGGTATTACAAGTGACCGTAATATTGATAAATGGAATGCGGTCTTTTCCATATTTTAAAATAACAGATTCTAACTTATCTAAATTAATATTTCCCTTAAAGGGATGGTAAGTGCCCGTATCAAAAGCTGCATCAATGGTACAATCTATCGCTTCTGCTTTTCGAAATTCAATATGTCCTTTGGTGGTATCAAAATGAGCATTGCCTGGCACTACATCGCCGTCCTTAACCACCGCTGAAAACAAAATGTTTTCTGCTGCTCGTCCTTGATGTGTTGGGGCTAAATACTCAAAATCCATAATGTCTTTAACCGACCGCTTTAATTTAAAATAAGATTCTGACCCAGCATAACTTTCATCACCGAGCATGATTTCTGCCCATTGTTGCTCACTCATAGCACCTGTTCCTGAATCGGTCATTAGGTCAACAATTACCCAATCACTATGAAGATTAAATAAATTATAATTAACTTCTTTGATTTTTGCTGCCCGTTCTGCTTTTGTTCTAAAATAAACAGGTTCGACTACTTTTGTTTTATAAGGAGGAATATGTGGTAAATTCATGATAGATAGGTTTTAGGTATCGTAG
>CALFWI010000453.1 GCA_937928615.1 uncultured Saprospiraceae bacterium
TAGTGTCCGTATTTATTAACACATCTCATTATGTTTAACAACCAAATGAATGTAGTGTCTAACACTACTAAGGACACCATTTTGTCTACTCAAAATCATCCACAATTCTTAGTGATTCCTGTGGGAATTATTACAGTAGATCATGGAGACTTTTAAGTCATTGGCGGCTATTCTAAGGAGTAGCCGCCTTTATTTTTCAAGTGATTCAATTTTCTCCAGCAACCAGCTTTTAAAAGTCAATGAGTGCTCATTCTCTATATTTTTTTTCAAATGATTGACTTTTTCAAGATATAATTTTGGTAATTTCTTTAACTTTATTAAATGCTTGAAGTACTTAGTGAAATTGAGATAGGATTTAACTTTCTCATTCGAAAAAACCTTATTTCGGTGAATTGATTTCTCAAAAGCAGTAGCTTGATCTAATAAGGTTTCTGAATTATTCACCCCTAATTCGCACCAATCATTATAAAGCCCTTTCATTAAATGCACTCGTATTCCTGGATAATAAGTTGAATTTCTATTTAATTTCACCTTATTAATTAATCCGTTCGCCTCTTTAAAATTATTTTGATAAAATAAATCATAGATGTCAGCTATATTAATTGTTTCTGCCGCAATTTTATCATCTAAATATATTTGATATTTTTTCGAAACTCCTTAGCCCACCGATTTTCGCCACATTTAATAGCAAAATTCGATATATTTAAAAAAATTGCATCCCCTATTAATAGTAAAACTTCAACGGATGGAGTTTCAACGGATGACGATTACACTAGAACTAGACTTGCACTAGGCTTACAAATTGGCTGGAAAAAAGTAAGTGATAGTGGTTTTATCTTCGAATTTGATTTTGGTGGAGGTAGAGCACTAGTTGACAATATCAAATTCGATAGTGACCGTACAACTCTTACAGAAGATGATGTACCTTCTCTAAATATTGATGCATTAATTAGAATTGCTATCGGTTATAGAATTAGCAAATAACAGAGGAACGATTATGGGCATAGGGCAGAGTATTTAAACAATTAATTTCGCTGACCTATGCCTCCATCTACAAATATTTCGCCTTTTTCAGGACTACCTAAAACTTAAATAATAATACCATTTTTTATAAAATATCAAAAAAATAAATTTATTTTTCATCACGTATATTTTTTTTTAAAATTATTTTTATCCGCATGAAATGTCAAAATTTTGTCATATACCTAAATTTTAACATCCTTTATTTCGGTACTAAAGAGATAATTTACCTACTTTTGGCATTAAATTATTTTATAATTCATATTGATTGTCTGATTATTATGAATTATAAATTTTAATTAAATTAAAAACCGGAACGATTTAAGTATACGATAAGTCAAAATATCTAAACCTGACAAATGCTTTATTATTTATATTCTTAATAAATAATTGTGTTGCCAGCTATTTGACTTATATATTGAAAGGTCTTACCTTTGAAGTCCCATATTTAATGAGTTCCTATCGCAGACTAAAAAATTAAAAAGAAAATCTTAGCAGATTAAACTTTTATTAATTCCCACAAAAAAAGGAAGAAATAAGAAATAGCCTCTAACTTAAAATAAATTTTACTAGATGGTCGTTTATTATTTTTTCAAAAAATTATCCCAACTTAAAGCGTTGGTTTTGATGTAATTATCATTGGTATTATTGCTGACCCACAGCGGAATCAATCCCACATCGATTCTTTAATACTTCGATAAAATACTTAAAATCAATTAATTAAGGTGATTTAGATAAAAGCTTAATTGTTTTTATCGATATGAACATTATTCCGTGAACTAACGTATCCAAAATTATTGACATGAACAAGGTTAAAGTATTGCTCCTATTGAGTATAGGGGTTCTGTTGTCACTCACAACATTGACAGCAAATGCATCTGATGCATTTGAGTATGATTTTGCTGCTGAAAAAGCATTCTACGCAACTTACTCTGAATCAGAAATTAAGTCTAATGTGATGAATTCTAATCACGTATTAGCCAACCATTACGACGCTTCCGTCCAATATTTCGTTAAAGACAATTTATATTACGGCAGAAAAGGTTTTTCTAAGACTTTAGGAAGAACAATGATGTATTTTCCTATTATTGAGGAGTACTTAAAAATGTATAATATGCCTGATGATTTAAAGCATGTTATGATTGTTGAGTCTCACGCTAATCCACATGCTACGTCTCATTGTGGCGCTAAAGGCTTATGGCAAATGATGCCAGAAACTGCTAGAAGATATGGTTTAGTGGTTAACGCTAACCAAGATGATAGAAAAGATCCTAGAAAAGCGACAGAAGCTGCCCTTCGTTATTTGTCTTACTTGTATAATTTATTAAATAAAGATTGGACTTTAGCTGTTGCCGCTTATAACTGTGGCGAAGGTAGAGTGAGAAAAGCTGTTCGTCAAGCCAACAGCTATGATTATAATAAAATCAAACATTTGCTACCAAAGCAAACGCAAAAATATATTCCAGCCATTTTAGCAGCAGGTTATTCTGTTGATAATTACGCAGCTTATGGCGTAGTTCCAGCAAATACACCTTATACGCTAAGGTTTACTAATACTGTGAAAGTTTTTGATAAATTGACTTTTGCTGAAATTTCTACTATCACGAATACCCCAGTAGCAACGGTACAAAAATTAAATCCTTCTTATACTAAAGGATATGTACCAACTAACAAAAAAGGAAATTATGTAATTCTTCCTTCTGTTAACAGCCACCAATTAGGCAGTCACTTAAAGCGGTCTAATAAATATGCTGTAGCTATGCGATTCTAAAAATAAGAATTGAAAGAGAATATGCTTACTAACTACTGTTATCTAGGAAATAAGCATTATTTCATTCAAAACAAAACTACTTAAACCTTTACAAAATGCTGGAACTAATGATATTCATGACCATTATATATCTTTTAAACATTTTAAGCGCTCAGACATCTTCTGAGGCGATTTAAGTATATTTTATTTATTTGACACCAAGAGTGCATTTGATTTTTAGTTTGGCGGAAAAAAGTTTCCACTGGTAAAATTGGATTTTTTAATAGAGTGCCATCTTATTAAGGCGACAACGGAGTTAACGAATCTCGAAGAAATATAGCGAGTTGCCAGTTACGGGTTGCGAGTTTAACGAACGCCCATTTTGCTGCAACCGAAAAATAAATATCCAATTTTTTTTATACCAAAATACAAGGTCTTTTTGAAAACGATGAATGATGAATTCGAAAAATTGTAAGATTTGGGTTATCCATCAGAAAATTAAACGTTTATGCTATCGCTTTTCTATAATGATCTTGGCCAAACATTTTTTAATCTCATGTACGGAAAAGGGTAGCTTGATTCAGTTCGAGTTACCCTTCTTTATTGCTACAAGATGACAGGATTTTGCAGGATTTACAGGATGAACGAGCGAACCCGCAGGGTAAATGTTCGGGATGAACAAACACCGTTTGTGAACCGCTTGCGGACGGGGTGCTTAAGCGAGAGAACCGCAAAGCGGGCGGGAGGCAGGATTCTCAGGATTTAACTTCTTAAGTGGAAAGGGAAATAAATGATGAATGTTTGGAGGAAAAGATATGCCAGATTTTCAAAATCTGGCATATCTAAAAAATTAAGCCAATTCCTTCCCCACTTTCTCCAATAAAGCCTTCGTTGCCCGAATCCCATCTGGCTCGCTCAATGTCCGACCTTCATACTCAATATCAATGTAGCCCGTATAACCAGCATCTTTGACAATCTTCAACATTTTTCTAAAATCAGTACTTGTCTCATTCCCATCCGCATCAAAATCGTGTGTTTTGGCACTTACCCCTTTAGCAAAAGGCATTAACTCTGCCGTCCCTTTATAGCGGTCATATTCTTCCACACATTTATAGCCATCGCCTCTAGTAATACAAAAATTACCAAAATCAGGTAAAGTCCCACAAAATGGATTATTCACCTGCTGCATCACAGCAGCCAACCATGCTCCATTAGAAGAATGGCCACCATGATTTTCTACAATAATACTAATGCCGTTGGCTTTGCCAAATTCTGTTAAGGCTCCCAATCCATTAACTGCCGCTGCTTTTACTTCATCTGCGGTACCTGTTCCAGCCGCATTTACTCTAATGGCATGGCATCCTAAAAACTTCGCAGCTTCTACCCATTGGTAATGATTTTCTACCGCCGCCTTTCGTTTCCCATCATCCAAGTCACCCAAGTCACCTAAAGCATCACACATAATTAAGACAGGTTGTACGCCTTCTCCATCACATCGACCTTTTAAATCTTTTAAGTAGTCCATATTTTTTGCCTTATTAAAATAGAAGGTATTCACAAATTCTACGGCATTGACCCCATATTCTTTTTTGGCAATAGCTGGAAAATCTATAGGATTGAGTTCGCCCTGTAAAACAGAATCAGGGTCGGTCATTAAGGCTTTACCAAAAGCGGCAAAATCACCGCTCTTTAAAATATCTCCAAAAAAGGAATTGTGTAAGGACCATTGTGCTAAAGAAATCTTGAAAAATGGTTCTTTAGGAGCGATTACCGTTTTTGCCACTTTTTCAGTTGTTTTTGCAGCGTCGCTTGCGCAAGAAAAAGTAGAGGCAGATAAGCCAAATAACCCCGTTGCAGCTAAACCTGTACTCAATTGTTTAATCGTTTTTCTTCTACTGGTATCCATTGTTTATTTGTTTTGATGAAAAATTGTAAATTTAGCAAAATATGATTTTATAACAAAAATAACCTATACCGACGAACTGTGAGGATAGGCTGTACAGATTTAGCGGATTAGGCGGATTTAAACGATTTTCCTTATTTCGTGTATAGGATGCATTTCTAATGCTACTATAAAAAATCTACTAAGAAACTTAGCTATTTTACAAATGTCCAAAGCAACAAATAAATTATTCGTCCTCGACCTATTATTAGGACTAGCAGTTAAAACACCAAAACTTCAAACAGTTAAGAATAGTGTCAATGAATTACTTGAATTAGAAGATAGTATGCCTATTTCCATTGGTGCTATTCTAGAAAAAAATGCCGTTATCTACAAAGACAAAACGGCTATTCTTTATGAAGATTTAAGCTATACTCACTTTGAATTTAATGCGCTGATTAATCGCTATGCCCATGTTTTTCAACAACATGGTATAAAAAAAGGAACAGTAGCCGTTGTTTTTTTAGAAAACCGCTTAGAAACACTCGTTTTAATTTCGGCTTTAGCCAAATTAGGTGCGATTGCTTCTTTAATTAATGCCAATCAAAAAGGAGCGGTTTTAAAGCATAGTATTGAAACGGACCAAGGGGATTATTTTATGATTGGCGAAGAACGAATCTCCGATTTTGAAGCCATTCGCCCCACCTTAAAAAATTTAGCAACTGCGACTTTTTTTGGTTTAAAAAATCATGGAATAACTACTACCCCACCCGACTATCTGCCGCTATCCGAATTAATTAAAACCGCTAGTCCCGAAAATTTACCGATTACCAAAACCATCACTTTAGGTGACCGCTTTGCCAATGTTTTCACTTCGGGTACAACAGGCATGCCCAAAGCATCTATCCAAACGCATAAAAAATGGTACCTCTGTTATCATTGGTATGGGCAAGTTAATATGGGCATTGATTCGGACGATGTTTTTTATGTACCAATTCCCTTTTTCCATACCAATGCGATGATTGTTGCTTGGCCGAGTGCCGCATCAGGCGGCGCCGCTTTGGCGATTCGACGCAAATTATCTATTTCTAATTTCTGGAAAGATGTGGCTAAATTTAATGTGTCTGCCTTTATCTACATCGGTGAAATTTGTCGCTATTTAATGAATAAACCACCTGCTGAAACAGATACGAGTCATCGCATTCAAAAAGTAGTGGGCAATGGACTTAGACCCGATATTTGGAAAGCCTTTAAAAAGCGATTTAATATTCCTCAAGTTTATGAGTTATATGGTGCCTCGGATGGCATTGTCAGTTATACCAATGTCTTTAATTTGGATTGTACGGTTGGTTTATGTCGCTCGGAATATGCCATTGTGAAATATGATATGGATAAGGAGATGCCCTATCGAAATGCAGCGGGTTTAATGGAAAAAGTAGCGATTGGAGAGGCTGGTTTATTATTGGGACAAATTACAGCAGCGACGCCTTTTCCTGGTTATGTGAACAAATCAAAAAATCAAGAGAAAATCCTACGCAATGTTTTAATCAAAGGTGACCAATGGTTTAATACGGGCGATTTAATTCGAGATTTAGGCTTTCATCATGCCCAATTTGTAGACCGACTAGGGGATACTTTTAGATGGAAAGGCGAGAATGTTTCTACGGCAGAATTGGAAGCTATTTTGAATCAGTTTCCACAAGTAGCGCATTCTGCGGTTTATGGGGTTGGGTTGCCTAAAATAGATGGAAAGGCTGGCATGGCAACTATTAATAATGCCGTACCTTTAGCTAAATTTGACTTCCAACAATTCGCTCTCAATGCTAAAAAAGCCCTTCCTGCTTATGCTGTGCCAATTTTCCTTAGATTTGTAGCCGATTTTGAAAAAACCGCTACGCATAAAATCAAAAAATCGGTTTTGAAAAAAGAAGGAATGAATCCTCAAAATGAATCCGATGTTATTTATGTTTTATTGCCGAAAGCGGCTACTTATACGAAGGTGACGCCTGAGATTGCGAAAGCGATTGAACAAGGGGCGATTAATTTTTAGAAAAATGTAGCTTAAGCTTCCAGCCTGAGTAGTTAAAAGAGTTACTCAGGCTAGAATCCTAAACTACGGAAATCAACAATCATGAAAAAAACAACTTTATTATTTACCCTTTTCGTTTTTGCCTTAATCATTGCCTGCAAAAATGAATCGACTACAGCAACAACCACAACCGAAGCAATTGCGGAGGAAGAGGAAGAAGAAATAGACGAACAATACCTCTATGCCAGTACTTTATACCAAAAAAATTGTGCTTCTTGCCATGAAAAAAGCGTTGCTAAATTTATGCAAAAAGATTTCCTACATGGCAATTCTTGGAATGAGGTCAATCGTTCGATTCGCTATGCCCACACCTTTATGGAAAAAGTAGATTTTGTTAAAACTTGGCCTGACTCTGCATTTAATAAATTGACCGATTATATGTTGGTGAGCCTAGAACAACAGACTATCGAATCTTTTGCTACCGACGTTGATTATTCAAGTACTATCAAATCAGAAAATTTAAGTTTTAAATTAGATACTATGGTAAAAGGCTTAGAAATTCCTTGGGGTATCGACTTCTTACCAAACGGTGATATTTTGGTGACAGATAGAAATGGTAATTTTTATAGACAAACAGAAGGCGCAGAAAAAGTATTAATCAAAGGGACTCCAAAAGTGCATTATGATGGACAAGGTGGTTTATTAGATGTGAAGGTACATCCTGATTTTGCGACGAATCAAACGATTTATATTTCCTATTCTAAACCCAATAATAAAAAAGAAGCCAATACCGCAGTGATGATGGCTAAATTGGTCAATGATGAATTGGTGGAGCAAAAAATCATCCTAGACGCCAAGCCTTATACCACTAAGAAATACCACTTTGGCTCTCGGCTAGAATTTGATAAAGACGGTTATTTGTATGTAACCATTGGTGACCGCGCGAATAGAGACGAAAACCCACAAGATTTAACTAAATATCCAGGAAAAATTCACCGTTTTAATGCAGATGGTAGTATTCCTAAAGATAATCCTTTTGTGGATACAGAAAGCGCGATTCCTTCTATTTGGTCCTACGGACATAGAAATCCACAAGGTTTAGTCTTTGACAGTCAAACCAATACGATGTGGGAAACAGAGCACGCACCAAGAGGTGGTGATGAAGTGAATATCATCCGAAAAGGGAAAAACTACGGCTGGAGAGTGATTTCTTATGGCATCAATTATAATGGGACTACCTTTACCAATACCACGCATAAAGATGGCATGGAACAACCTGAATTTTATTACATGCCCTCTACTGGAACTTGTGGTTTAACCATTGTCAGAGGCGATAAATACCCTGCTTGGGAAGGTGATTTATTAGCGGGTTCTTTGCGTTTCCGATATATTTCTCGCTTGAAAATGGACGGACAAAAAGTAGTTGGAGAAGAGCGATTAGTTGAAAATATTGGTCGATTGAGAGCTATTAAAATGGGCAATGATGGGTATATTTATTTTACGGTGGAGAATCCTGGGATTGTATTTAGATTAATGCCTGTTGAAGACGCTATATAATACAAATTCGTAACTATTCACTGACTAGAACTTTTCTCTCTATCATTTAGTCATTTAAGTTCATTTAGTTTGTTTAGAGCGTCAGATAAAAGATTGATAATTATCCTTGCCTGAAGCAGGCATCCGTGTCCCTTCACTAATCCGTGGTAGTAATTATTACCACAGATTAGTGAAGGGACACGGATGTCAACTATTATTAAGAAATAATCAGGAGATTTTGTAATATCAATTTTTTATCTGATTATCTATTAAAACTATTTCTATATGAACTTAAATGTCTTAAATGTTTAAAAAATCCTATATATTTTTCCTAACTTTTCTACAAGGCGACTGTTTCCTACAGTCGCCTTGTTTCGTTTATCAAGTAATGAAATAATGCAAGTCTGTTCTCCTCTTCAAAAATAAATACTTAATATATTCCAACTTTTTGTATTTTGCCTTCCAATAGAAACGATAGCTATATAAAAATCAACATTTCATGTCTGCTCCAGAAAATAGAAAGCTTGCTGCGGTACTTTTTGCTGACATTGTTGGCTATACCGCTTTAATGCAAAGTAATGAAGGGATTGCTATGGCACATTTGGAGAAGTTCAAACAAACCCTAGAAACAGAAGTGCCTAAGAATCAAGGAGAAATTATTCAGTTTTATGGAGATGGCTGTTTATGAGAAAAAAAAAATAAGTTTAAAGATTTTATCCGCTGACTTTTCTACTTCTTTAAATTCATATAAATCCCTATTCCAAAACAAAGCAACCCAATTAAGATATTAGAAATTCCTTGAATATAAATACATCCATTATCGAAACACACAAATGTTTGTTCTCCTGCTTTACCCTCAGTCATAGATATTCCAGAAGCAACCATGACAACTCCCATTAAAATAATTATCCAACCTAATTTGATGTTTCTTATTGTTTTCAACATTTAATAAAAATTCTTCTTTTAGGAAAATAAATCGTTCATCGTTAAATCCTTAGAAATGATACTAGCACTATGTTGGTTCGGCTTCATCCCAAAAGTTGATAGAAAAATCCAAGACAATTGTTTTTTAGTTTGTGTAGCATGTCTGAATACGCCCATTTTGTCCCGAAGATTTTCTGCATAAGCTTTAGTCATGATAAAAGCTTCATTATAGAATTTAACTTCAAAAAGATTAATTGTTTGGTCATTTCGGTCAATTAATAAGTCAATTTGTAGTCCTTTCTCTGTTTTTGTTCCTTTTTTGTAATAAGACGAAGATAAGGAATAAATACCTCCAATTTCTAATGCTTTTTTGATTTGTGGTACATGTTTTAGGCAGATGTTTTCAAAGGCATATCCACTCCAAATTTTATAAGCTTGTGTTTGACTCAGGTGTTGCCATATATCTCCGCCTTCTAGTGCCTTCCCTTCGATAAATTGTAAATAGAACAAAGAATATTCATCCGTTAGACGATATAATTTTTCTTTTTTCTTTTTGGCAAAAGGGAGATAAACTGTAATAAAACCAGACTGCAATAATTCTTCTAAAACATTTTGAATGGTTCCTCCATCCGTAAATTTGCCTAATGTTAGGATTTTCTTCCGTGTTAAGCCTTGATTGGTTGTTGCCAAACTCCTAATAACCTTTATGTGATTTTGGGCATTTTTAAAAAGGGAACTATATAATTTGGAGAATTCATCTCTTAATAATCCTGTTGGGGCAAAACAAATTTGTTCTATATTTTGAGTAGCACTTAAACCTGGACGGATTGCCTCCAAATAATGAGGAATACCGCCCATTGTCATGTATAATTGTACAATCTGATAACGATCAAAATGAAGATTTCTGTTTTTAAAATAAGCCTCTGTTTCAGACAACGTAAAAGGAAATAAGGATAATTGTCGAGTAATTCGATTGTGCAAACCACCTTTATGATGCACCACTTTCTTGATCATCCAAGAAGCGGCTGAACCACATACCACTACAATAATCGAGCGTTTTCTAGCCCAACTATTCCAGAAATA
>CALFWI010000454.1 GCA_937928615.1 uncultured Saprospiraceae bacterium
GCCGTTAAGACATTACAAAAGATACTCAAACCAATGAGGCCTTTATATTTTTTAGCATATTTTAATAAGCGCCAAAAACGGGTCATGAAAAAATGAGTTGCGAGTTGCGAGTTGTCGGTTGCGGGTTAAATATGATTTGACCTTAATTTTAGGAATTTAATCGAATATAACTCGCAACCCATAACTCGCAACTCGTTTTAATTAATCGTCAAAGATTTAAAAGTCTTCCGTCCCACCAATTGGTCATAGCGAGCGCCAAAAGGCCGAAAATAAATTAGAATAGTATAATCATTTTCTGCTTCAAACCAACTCCCATCAAAATAAGTAGCGTCTACTTCTTTTGTTTTTTTGTCTACGACTGCGTAAGTATAATTATAATACCCTTGTTTTAATAAAACATCAGTAGCATAAAGACCTAATTTTTCGCTATAAGCCAATTTGAATTTATCTTTAATTTGCCAGTCTGTTAATTTTCCAAATAAATAAACATCCTTATCATAAAAAGGGGCTTGTTTTTCAATAGAAAATAAGACCAAACCATAATCGGTACGTAGTGGGTCATTTTGTTCGTCAATATTACCTAAAGTAAAATTGCCATTGATATCTCTAAAGTATTGGTAAGCATAAGGACTTAAATCTCTATCTGGTTTCAAAGTAACTTCATAGACATCTCGATATTCCTCAATAGCCGCTATCCCTTCTCCCCTAAATCTAAAACTTCTTAAATCGAGAAATCTATATTCCTTGCCAGCAGGAAAAGAGACTTTATCTTGATAATCAAAAATCACTTTATCTCTATTAATAGAATAGGGTGCTATATCAACGACCGCATTATCCCATCTTCCATTTTGCATAACAACAGCTCTCAACTCTTTTCGAGGCTCTCTACCTCCTAAATTATAAGGCGTTACTATAAAATCGATTTCTTGATGTGTTTTTACTTTACTGGCATTGGCAGCTCGTAATATGTTTAAATCTATTTTAGATTTTGTTTCGACGACCATAAAACGACGCGTAAATAGCGGTAATTTATCTCCGTCTGTCGTATAAACCACCAATATATAATTACCAGATTTTGTCCAACTCATATTATCGTTGGGCAATTCAAATTCATAATGGGTAAATTCAGTCAAGGTATTAGAAGAAAAATTTGCGTCATCTAATTGGTCTTCATCAAAACCGTCAATATATTCCATATTACTCAAGTCCGATGGATTCCAATTCGCATCACAATGAATAATGGTATAATAAACATCTCTAATTTGTTCATTTAAATCATCAAAACTTACCATAAAAGAAGAGTCTTCTCCCAGTTCAATAATTGGCTGGGTTAATGGAAAATCGGTTACATGAAACTTGACCGCATGAATGCCTTCATCGTAAATAACATCGTCGTATTCGATGCCCTCTATTTGGGCAAAAATGCATAGAGCAGAATTTAATAAAAGGAATAGGCTTAAAATCTTCTTCATCAATTTAGTTGTATTGTTTGTTACTTTGACAAATGCAAGGTCTATAAAAAACGTATCAGTTATTTTTAAAGTATTTAATGAGCAAACCACCTTTTAAAATTCATAACATTGAACGGATTTACTTTTCCGGCCACCACCGTTTTTCCAACCTAATTTAAAAGGATTAATTTTAATAGCCGCATAAAAATCAGCGCCCGTCAGACTTTTACGACCAAAGAAACTCCCTAAATTTTCTGTACCAAAAGTAATAAAAGCTAATCTCGCAGCAGCGCCTACTTGAAGGTGTTGCCAATTATAAACCGAAATGGGTACAAAAGCAGACACCCATCGACTCTCATATCTTGGGGTTACCGCAAATAAATTTCCTCGCTCTACTCCTATCTCGCCAATAGGCATTCTTTGCACTAAAGTAGCATTAATATATACATTTTCTTGAATAGCAAAATCGGCTTGCAAACTAAAAGCACTTGGCAACCAGATATCATAAGTATCACCAACTAAAGAAACGTCAGGTGCACCGAATAATTCATCATTTAGTTGACTTAATCCATCTCTAAAATTAGTTACATCATTTAGGTTTCTAGGATCAAAAAAGAAAAAATTATCAATATCAATGGTATGTGCCTCTGTATTTTCAGTAAATTTAATTTTACCAATATCTAAAATAGAAAGTCCCAATTTTATCCCCCTTCCTTCTTGATAATCGAAAGAAGCATAAGTCAGCCCAATATCTACCCCAAAACCTGTTCCGCTTTGCTGCAAGTTCAATGCTTCTTCATCGATACTAGAATTAGTGAAACCAATATCAACATTTGCCCCATTCTGAAAATTAAGCGCATCTCTTTCCAATTTATCTATCGATAGATTAGTCTTGTTTTTGATATAAAAGGACTCAAATCCTTGTAAGTATCTTAAATTAAAACCTATCCCAATTTGTCCATTATTGGTTTCGCCTTTGTATAAATAATTAACGCCCAATTCACTCCAAACCATTCCAGCTACACTGGATGGAAAGACATTATAACTTTCACCGGGTCGAATATTTCGATAATCATAATACCCCAAAACCGCAGGAATATCATGCCCACCAGCTACTGCTCTAAAATTGGTAAAGATGCCAAAACTATGTTGTTCAAAATTCAATAAAATAGCAGGACCAGTTATGGTTGTTACAGCTGCGGCAAATTTATCTTTACCTAATGGAGCAAAATCAAAAACTGTAGCGCCAGCGGGAAATTCTTGATCACTAGGGAAATCAGTTGCAAGAAATAATCTATCAACATTATTTAAAACATCTCCAACACTTGAATTCCTATACCCTCCAAAATTATTATCTATAAAAAAGCCTACTCCTGTTAAATTCACATCCCATTGGAAAGGTGTGGTCAAATTATTAGCGGGATTTGAAAAAATGCTATTAATTCCCGAATAATTTTCTGTCCTTAGACCCAATTGTTCCTGTGCTGTGGAAAACAGGGAAAAGCAACAGAAAAATGGTACTAAGAAATGAGCGTATTTCATTATAAAAATAATTGATTAATAAATATTTGAATCTGTAAAAACAACTATCTCGACTATTAAGGACGATAAAACAGGCACTTAGATTGCTTTATTAACTGTAAATTGTAGCAACTAACTGCCTTTTATCCGCATAGTTTCTAAATTCGCATAAATAGATACCTTGCCAAATACCTAAATTAAGTCGATGATTAGTAATAGGAATAGAAATCGACGAACCAACTAAAGTAGATTTAATATGTGCAGGCATATCGTCCGAACCTTCTAAGGTATGGGTTAGGTAAGGTTCATTTTCTGGCACTATTTTATTAAAGATACTTTCAAAGTCTACTCTAACAGAGGGGTCCGCATTTTCATTAATCGTTAAACCAGCAGAAGTATGTTTAATAAATAAATGAAAAATCCCTGTTTTAGGTAAAGTTGGCAGTTGACGAAGAACAAGTGTATCAATTAGATGATACCCTCTTGAAAAAGCAGGTAAGGATATATCAATTTGTTGAATCATCTAGAGTGTTCTTTCTTATTTTGTATGGAAATAGATGCGTAAATTCATCAATAGAAGTTGAAAAATAAAACTATTTTACTTAAAATTGGTTAAATATCTTTTTTTTTCTGATTTTAAAAAGTGTAATTTTGACACTAAGTAATCTAAAAGATAAATTTATCAATTTGATTTTTTCTTAAAAAAAGGGAATTCAAACAATTTAGCAATATGAACCAAAAACATAAATACATCTGCATTCACGGGCACTTTTACCAGCCACCTAGAGAGAATGCTTGGTTAGAAACAGTCGAACGACAAGACTCTGCCGCTCCTTTTCACGATTGGAATGAGCGAATTAATTTTGAGTGTTATGCACCAAATGCTGCGGCTAGAATCAAAGAAGGGGAAGAAATTACTAAAATTGTAAATAATTATCAAAAAATTAGTTTCAATTTTGGTCCTACCTTACTTTCTTGGATGGAGAAAGCGGACAAGGATACCTATAATAAAATTTTACGGGCAGACCAATTAAGTCAAAAAGCGCTTAATGGACATGGTTCTGGAGTAGCACAAGCCTATAGTCACATGATTCTGCCATTAGCGAATCAACGAGATAAAGATACACAGGTCATTTGGGGGATTAAAGACTTTGAAAGTAGATTCGGGCGCAAACCTGAAGGAATGTGGTTAGCAGAAACTGCCGCAGATACCCAAAGTCTAGAAACATTGGCTAGCCATGGTATTAAATACACCATTTTAGCGCCTCGTCAAGCAAAGGCTATTCGTAAAGTAGGGGTAGATCATTGGACAGCATTAAGTCATGCTAGTATTGACCCTAGAAGACCCTATTTATGTAAACTACCTTCTGGAAAATCTATTGCTTTATTTTTCTACGATGGAAATATAGCTCAAGATGTCGCTTTCAAAGGTATTTTAAATAATGGAAAACACTTCGCAGAACGGCTAGTTAGCACTTTTGATGATAATGACGAACCACAATTGGTTCATGTGGCAACAGACGGAGAAAGTTATGGGCATCACCATAAGCATGGGGAAATGGCGCTAGCATTTTGCTTAAATCATATCGAAGAAAATAATTTAGCTATCATCACCAACTATAGTGATTATTTAGCAAAATTTCCACCAACTTATGAAGTAGAAATTCATGAAAATAGTTCTTGGAGCTGTGTACATGGCGTAGAGCGATGGCGGTCTAATTGTGGCTGCCGAGCAGATACAGGTAATGGTTGGAGTCAAAATTGGCGAAAACCACTACGGGAGTTATTAGATTGGTTACGAGATAAACTAGTCCCTATTTACGAAGTAGAAGCCGCTGATTTAATAGTTTCGCCTTGGGATGCTAGAAATGAATATATTCATCTGATTCAAGACCGAAGCGAAGCTGCCTTAAAGGTTTTCTTAGAAAAACATGCCACTAAAAACTTAAATGAACATGAGATTTCAAAAGTTTTTCGGCTGTTAGAAATGCAACGGAATGCTATTTTAATGTATACCAGTTGTGCTTGGTTCTTTGATGAAATTTCTGGATTAGAAACCAACCAAGTTTTACAATACGCTTTACGGGCAATTGCTTACGCCAAACAAGTTTCTGGTGTAGATTTGCATCCCGAATTTGAAAGGCTCTTGGAAAATACCCCAAGTAATGTTTTTGAAAATGGAGCGGTAAGTTACAGGAACGTGGTCATTCCTACTCGCTTAGATTTAGAAAGAGTAGGCATGCATTATGCTTGTGCTTCTTTATTTGAGCCAAATCCCGATCAATTGTCCCTCTTTAATTATACTGTCGAAAATGAATCCTTTGACCGCATTATAGCAGGTAATTATCGTTTGGTGATTGGTCGAACCACTGTGAAATCAAAAATCACCCATTCACAAAAAGCTTTTAGTTTTGCGGTATTATACTTAGGTCAACAAAATATCATTGGGAACCTTTCTGTAAAAATGCCTGGCGAACTGTACGAAAAAGCAAGAGAACAAGTATTAGAAGGGTTTAGAGCGACAGATTTGGGAAGAGTGATTGGCTTAATGCAAACTTATTTTTCTTCTGAAAAATTCTCTATATGGCATTTATTTAGAGATGAAAAGCGGAAAATATTTGAGCAAATCAATAAAAAGACTTTAGCACAAATAGAAAAGGACTTCCGAGAAATTTATAATGATAATTATCAGCTGATTATGGGAATGAAGAATAGTCACATTCCAATTCCTGATGTTTATCAGAGTGCTTTAAAGTATGTTATCAATACAGACTTGCATCATTTTTTCGATGCTTCTATTCTGAATATTCGAGAATTAAAACGCTTGTCTAAGGAGTTAACAAAATGGAATTTAAAAATCATCCATCCACAAACTTTAAGATTAGCTGCAGGAGAACGTATTTTTTATGAAATTCAGAAGTTAAAACATGTAGGTGTACCAGAAAGTCAGGTACAGTTACTTGTTGAAATTTTAGAGACCTTAGAAGATATGAATTTAGATTTAAATATCTGGAAGAGTCAAAATCACTATTTCTCTCTTTTAAAAGGCTTTAAAAAGGGAAAACAGCATTTTGTAGATGATGATTGGAAAAATGCATTCTTAAGACTTGGAAAGTTATTAAAAATTCGACCTATTCATTTTGAAAATGTAGCGGTTCATCAGTTAAAATAAACGGTTCTTTGACAATTTTTGCATTGCTATCAATCACGAAGTGATTAAACTATAATAACTCCGTATGAAATGCGGAGAATGCTGGCAGATTCGAGTCTCACAATCCTGAAAGGATTGAACTTGTGCAAAAATTGTCAAAGAC
>CALFWI010000455.1 GCA_937928615.1 uncultured Saprospiraceae bacterium
AGGAAAAGACATTAATTTAGCTAGAAAAACATTATTAATTTTTGCATAGACCTTAGGCGCTACTTCTCCAAAAAGAACTAATGCAAAAGTGACAATACCTACTGTAATGACTAAATTAATCGTCTTAGCTAGAAAAGAGACAGTCCAAGGTAAGAATGGAAAAAGCTCCATTAAATCGGATGCCCAAACTGCACAAATCTCTCCAGTAATCATATTACCCAAGACATAATCTGAGATAATGACAATGGCAATGTTAAATAAATTATTGCTAATTAGAATAGTGGCTAGTAAAGTTCGAGGAGATTCTAGTAAAGTTAAAAGGCGCTTGGTATTTTGCACACTTTCTCGTTCACTTTTTAATTTTTCTAAATCATTGGGTGAAAGGGAAAAAAAAGCAACTTCTGAACTGGAAACAAAAGCTGAGGCAACTAATAATAATAGAATCAATAAACTAGCTAAAGCTATGCTTAGACTTGAGATTTCAAGTAGAAAGAACGGTAATAGATTTAAAGCTAAAGCAAACAAATCAGATTCAGCTCCCAATATTTTTTGAGTTGTTATTTAAAAGAAACCTAGTTAATTCAAAATTAAGTAGCAAATTCAAGTCCAAAATTGAGCAAAAGCATATTTTGAACTTGAATTTTCGCTTATCTTTCGTTCTTAAAAGGCGTGTTATTTTTGTTCTTATTTATTAGAACGGTAAATCGTCTTCTGCTGCGGCTGGTGCATCTGCGGCTGGTGTAGCTGGCGTAGTTGATGTCGTCGTAGGCGCAGTCGTATTTGTTTTTTGTGATGCTGGAGGCGCATCTTGAGCGCTCGGAAAACTAGAAGAATAACTACTCCCCCCTCCGTCTTCTCTTTTATCTAAAGATTTCATCACATTTCCAACCACTTCCGTTGTGTAACGGTCATTTCCATCTTTGTCTTGCCATTTTCGTGTCGTTAACTTCCCCTCAATAAAAACAAGACTTCCTTTTTTTAGATATTGTTCTGCTCGTTCAGCTAACCATCTCCATACGACTACATTATGCCATTCTGTTATTTTTTGCCACTCTCCATTTTTATCTCTATAATTTTCATTTGTAGCAACGCTCAATTTTGCAACGGCTGCCCCATTTTCTAAACGACGTACCTCAGGGTCAGCGCCTAAGTTTCCTATTAAAGTAACTTTATTTACCATTGTGCAGATTTCTTTAGTTGAATAAATTTTGTCTTCCTATTAATAAATACTGGGGCGAAAATAAAGGGTACAACTTTTTTAAGTCGAAGCTTTTAATTAGCCAAAAATTTCTTTGTCGTCAATATTTTGACAAATTGTACCCCTTATTTTGTTATTGTCCCTAAAAGACCTAAAATAACTCTAAATATAATGATTTATCCTTAAAATACAAATCAACTATTTTAGGGAAAGCAAAGTTATTAATGTTTTTTTGTTTGACCTCGAAAAAATCCGATTCATTCGTAGGAAGTTCAGTTTTTATTTCAATTTCCCAAAAAACAGCCACTATTTTTTGGTGAGTTAATAATTGTTTGAAAGGTTTTGACGCTTTTCTAATTTTATAGGTGGTTGTTCCCAATATTCGTTGAAAATCGCTATGTTTCGTCAAGCTTGGTTCATCTAATAAAGCATCTGTTTCTACTAATGGGAAATCGTATAGATTAAGCCATATATCTTTCTGAGTCCGTTTGTTTAAAAAAATGGTATCTGCTCTCTTGCAAACTAAATAATTAAAAAATCGGTCTCGCTTTTTTATCTTTTTTGATTTGACCGGTAAGGTCGTAATTAAATCATTCGCAAAGGCGGTACATTTCTTTTGCATGGGACAATGTCCACAATCAGGATTTGCAGGCGTACATTGGGTTGCCCCAAAATCCATAATAGCCTGATTATAAATGCCAGGTATTTTTTTGGCTAATAAGTCGGCGGCCAATTGGTTAAATTCTTTTTTACCCTGCGTCGTATCAATCGGTGTTTGAATACCAAACACCCTAGACAATACTCTAAAAACATTTCCGTCCACTACTGCATGTGGCAAATTAAAGGCAAAGGAGGCAATAGCCGCTGCCGTATATGGCCCAACTCCTTTTAAGCCTAAAATAGCATTGTGCGTAGTTGGAAAAACGCCATTCAATTCTTCGGCAATAAATTTTGCGGTAAAATGTAAGTTCCTTGCCCTAGAATAATACCCCAATCCTTCCCATAATTTCATGACTTTATCTGAAGGCGCATTCGCCAAGTCAAAAACAGTCGGAAAAGTTGCTTTAAATTTTTCAAAATAAGGCAAGCCTTGTTCTACTCTAGTTTGTTGCAAAATAATTTCTGATAACCAAATATAGTAAGGATTCTTTTCTCCTTTCCACGGTAAAGGACGGTCACTCTGTTCAAACCAAGCCAGTAAATTTTTAGTAAAAAACTGTTTTTTTTTCGATTCCTTCATAGGGTGTAAAATAAAAAGAAGTCCTCAATTCACCAACAGTTACCCAAACATAGTAGCTATTTCCTATTCGACAATTTTCCTAGCCGTTCAAATCATAAGTCATTTAAGGGTATTTTCGTTAGACCACGATAAGTAAATACTATTTGTTAACCGTCTACGGACGGGCTACTTTTTAGAATAACGATCGTTTTTTGAGAAAAAAATAACATGTGCAAACACTATTTGTGAATCGCTTATAAATGGGAAGCTAACACAAAATAAACTCACCCAATTTGGCGGACTTATTATTTCCTCCTTACTCCCCCTCTAATCTCGTAGAAAATAAATATATTTTCACTTAAAAATAAAGAATAAAATTCTATATAATAATCATTTTCAGACAATCATTCTTATTTTAAATTACAACTTAGAAACTACTACTAATTATTACTAATTTTACAGAAAAATTCCTAACCATTTTAAATCTGTAAATTATGATTATTGGTATTCCTAAAGAAATTAAGAATAACGAAAATAGAGTAGCATTAACCCCTGCAGGTGTTACGGCTTTAGTCAATAGAGGCCATACCGTTTATGTACAAGCCTCAGCAGGAGAAGGAAGTGGATTTAGTGATAAAGAATATAAAGCAGCAGGCGCAAAAATCAAAAAAAGCATCAAAGCTACTTATGCAGTAGCAGAGATGATTATGAAAGTAAAAGAACCTATCAAATCTGAGTATAAATTAATTAAAAAAGACCAATTAGTCTTTACTTATTTTCATTTTGCTTCTTATAAACCATTAACTACTGCCATGATTAAAAGTAAGGCCGTTTGCTTGGCTTATGAAACAGTAGAACTCCCCAATCGGTCTTTGCCTTTATTAATACCAATGTCAGAAGTGGCAGGTAGAATGGCTATTCAACAAGGAGCGAAATATCTAGAAAAACCCATCAAAGGTAGAGGCGTTTTATTAGGTGGTGTACCAGGGGTACCCGCAGGAAAAGTAATGATTTTAGGTGGAGGAATTGTAGGCACACAAGCTGCTAAAATGGCAGCAGGTCTAGGTGCGCAAGTTACCATTTTGGATATCAATTTGGATAGATTGCGTTACTTATCAGATATTATGCCTGCCAATGTAACCACACTTTATTCTAACGAATACAACATCAGACGCTTGATTAAAGAGAGTGATTTGATTGTTGGAGCAGTACTTATTCCTGGGGCAAAAGCACCCAGTTTAGTGACTAGAGAGATGTTGAAGGAGATGCGAGCAGGTACTGTTTTAGTAGATGTAGCTGTAGATCAAGGAGGCTGTATTGAAACGTGCAAACCAACTACACATGAAGACCCTACTTTTATTATTGACGATATCGTACATTATTGTGTTGCCAATATGCCAGGGGCTGTTCCTTATACTTCAACTTTAGCTTTGACCAATGCAACTTTGGCTTATGCGATTCAATTAGCCGATAAAGGTTGGAAAAAAGCTTGTCTAGACAACGAAGCTTTGCGAAAAGGCTTAAATATTATCAATGGGAAAGTAGTCTATAAAGGAGTCGCGGATACTTTTGACTTAAAATATACTGCCGTAGAAACGTTCTTGAACTAAAATTGTCGGTTATCAGTTGTCAGTTATCGGTTGTCCGTTTAGTACGTCAAACCGATAACTCACAACCGACAACTAATTTACCACTTAAAAAATACCCCTACATTATAGGATGGATTCGCATAAATAATCTTACCAGAAAGTGCGGTGCCCACTCCCGCTGAAAAACCCCAATTTTCTTTCACATTCCAAGCTACTTCAGGAGAAAAAGAAAAGAATTCTGCATTATTGGCAAAAACACTAGTATTGGTTGATTCGGCAGAAGGTGTCCCATTTTTAAATGATTTGACGCCTATAAATCGAGCAATTGCCGTCAATCGGTCTTTGAATAAAGTAACGCCCGCTTCTATGCCATAGCGAAATTCATCAGAAAATCCATTATTTCGATTATTAAATCCAACGTATACATTGGCATAACCATTTGTTCCACCTAGTGGAAAACCTGTTCCTGCGTCTATTTGAATCAATTGATTAAATTCCCCATCTCCAGTTTGTAGATTTCCTTGACTACCGCCACCATCATTTCCTATCGGCAAACCTAAAGTTAAAGTCGCAGCTACCGAAATACCGCTATTTTTGGTCAAACCATATTTAATACTAATATCCGTATCACCAATGCTATTAATCGCTTCTCCAGGTGTTAGCAAATCTCCAGTGGTACCAGAAATTTCATTATTTACATAAGAACGGCTAAAGAAAGGAAAATAGATAATAGCCGTTAGCCTATCACTCAATCCATACTCTGCATAAATGTTCGTATTAAATAAGCCATTGGTTAAATTGGGGTCTATTCTGCCTTGGTCGGTGTAATGCTGATTGGCAATTAACCACCATTCTGAGATTTTGACATAGCCCTTTCCTTTCGGTTGTGTCCAGCCACCTCCCGCTTGCACAGAAATGGTAAAGAGTAAAAAAGAAAATAAAACAAATATATTTTTCATAATAATTTAGTTCTGCTTGTTTGAAATAAAATTTGAGGTATTAATTAATCGCTCCGTCTCCAACTTTTACTCTAAATGGTTTACAGAAATATAATACATAATCATAGTCTGTTAAATTAACACCTGCAATTTCATAAGTGTGTGCCCCTTCGAAAACCGTCACTGCTCCAATTTCTAAAGCATCGCTAATAGAATTAGGATTATTCGTTAGGTAGATATATAAGCCAGGTAAAGCATCCGTTGCCTTATAATTGTCTGCTATTTCTAAGGAAACACCACCATTAATTTCATTTAAGATAAAATCCCCTTCTAAGTCATAAAAAGTAGTGGTGGCAATAACACCTGAGCGACTAGTTGGCTGCTCTATTGCCACGGTTACCATGCTTACTTCTACGTCCATTTCTTCTTTTAAAAGGCTGCCATCTTCTAGGGTTACTTCAGCCGCTACGACGACATTTCCACGAGTAATAGCTGTCGCCAATCCATCTTCTGTAATCGCTAGAATACTTTCGTCCGAGCTTCGCCAAATAACTTTCCCTTCTTCTGTGTTGCCAATATTATTCGTAAAACGAGCTTCAAATTGAAAGGTCTCTCCTGCGGCAATCGAAGCTGCTTGAGTTGTAATTTTTAAGGTTTCCGCTACTCTGTCCATAATAATGTCGTCTCCTATGCAGGAGCTAAAGAGGACGGTTAGTAGGGTCATATAAAATACGTTTTTCATAATCGGGTAATTTAATAAGGTATAGATTTATTAGTGGTTATATAATACTGTCTTAAAATTTAGTGCAAAGTTATGGTAGGAAAGGGAGGAGCGTATCACAAAAGAATCACAGGCTTCTAAAGTTTTTCAAACAATAAGTAAGCTCATCCAGTGGACCAACTTATTATTTTGTCGCTGCCAAAACCAATTTTAATGTAAAAAAGTAGGAATAATGCAAGAAACGAATGATTATTTGAAATATTACTAGGTGTAACAGTTGGGGTTTTTCTTTATATTTAAAAATTAAACCACTAAAATCTATGAATAGGCGTTTAATTCGAACTTAGTCAAAATCATTATTTGCTAAAATAGGAATCACTTTTGCCCGATGCTTACCCGCTAAAAATCGTCGGATAATTTTGGCAGTTTCTGCATTCCCTTGAACGGGTTTGATGACGGCTCGTAAAGCATGTTCTCCTCTAATTTCCTCCACTTCAATATATCCATAACCGCCATAATGCCCCTGTTCTACTAAAACGACGGCTTTCTCCGTTTCTGTTCTACCTGTATCAATAACAAAGAAATCTTCTTCAAAAATGGTTAATAAATAAGTAATCGCCTCTTCGACTCGCTCATTATATACGGCTGGGGCCTCTTTTCCAAGGCAAGAACCATAGCATTTTTTTACATGATAATTAAAACAAGGTTTATTGCCTGCTTCCATATTACAATGGTAAGCACATAATTCAAAAACGTTTAATGCCCTAGCTAAATAGCCTTTGGCACTAGCAATTTTAGGATATTCGGCTACTACTTTCATCGTTTTCCGCACCTTAGCGGTAGGTTTTGAAATATCTAAGCAAGTATAGCCTTCTTCATTGGTATATTGATGAATAACGTAAGGGAAATCTCGTAAACGCTGCGCACGATTAACTGGTGGGCGAAGGCGTTTAATTTCGTAAGATTCATAAAGTAAAGCAATTAATTCACTCCCTGTTTCTTCATAGGAAATATCTGCTACTAGCTTTTGCAATTTACCCGCTTTTGGCGTTGTTTTGGCAAAATGCTCCATGACTCTTTTTTTGATATTGATACTTTTTCCAACGTAAACGACTTCTTTATAGATATCATAAAAATAATAAACGCCTGCTACTTCTGGCAAAGCATGCAATTGTTCTAGGGTAATATTTGTTGGTAATCTAGATTCTTTTACCCCTAGATTGACCATATCGTTCATCTTTTGTTCACTCTCTTCTTTGGCTAATATTTTTTCAAAAAGTATCGTCGTTGCTTCCACGTCTCCCATCGCTCTATGTCGGTTGCGGAAAGAGATTTTAAAATGCCGAAGTAAATTATCCAAACTATAGGAAGGTAATCCAGGAAAAGTATTTCTAGTCAATCGAACGGTACATAATTGGCGTCTACTATAAGTAAATCCTAATCTTTTAAATTCTTCTCTGATAAAGCTATAATCAAAACGAACATTATGTGCTACAAAAACGGCTTTTTCTGTCATTTGCACAATCTTCTTAGCCACTTCATAAAACTTAGGTGCGTTCTCCACCATACCTTGAGTAATGCCTGTCAAACGAGTAATACCATAAGGAATAATCGTTTCTGGATTGATCAATGTTTCATACTTATCTATTACTTTTTCTCCATCATGTAAAGCAATCGCAATTTCTGTAATCCTATCTCGACCTGCTCGACCACCCGTTGTTTCTATATCAACTATCGCATATAATTTTGACATTCCCCTATTGATTTTCTTTTCGTCCAAAAAACAAAGATACTTAAATTTAAAAAAAATGTTTATAAAAAAAGAATAACTATTTTTTTTGTTTAATAAATGAATAAGGTAATCAATTGACGAGCTAATGAATTTATGAGTCTATAAAGCAGGTCCTTATAACCTCATCCCCTTATTAAAGGCATTCACGTTCTCCGTAAAATCAATACTTCTGCTAAAATCCGCTATTTTTAATCGCAAAAGAATAAGGACAAACGATTAATCACGTAGTATTTTTACAGCAAAACAAACACTTACCAACGGAAGCAATGAAGTTTATTTGTTGCTTCCATTTTTCTTTACCTTCACTTAACTATAAACACAAAATGATTACCAAAACCGATGTCAAAAGAAGTCTACTCCTATTAATTTTTTGCCCCTTATTTTTCACTCAAATTTATAGTCAACTTAGCAGTCAACGACTCCATTTGGATGTTCGAGCTGGAATGACTACAGGTAGCCCAATTGTCATAGGAAAAATTCCATCTGGTGCTACAGGTCAACCTGGTTTAGGACTTAATGCAGGATTAGAACTCACCTATGTGTTTCACCCTAAATTTTCTGTAACTATTGGCGGAGCTTATGCTAAAAAAGGCAGTAGTTTTAGTTCGCCCGTTAGCGGAAAATATGATGCGACAAGAGGTGTTTTTGGAGAACGTTTTCCTTTTCCATTACGTGTTAAATATACAGGTACCGTAGAAGCAAGTTTTGATATGACCTACTTAGATTTTCCGGTGCTTCTCAATCTTCATTTGAAGAAGTGGTGGTTTGGATTAGGTTACCAATATTCTACTATGTTAGAAGGCAGTTTAGACGGTTCTGTAGATATCAAAGCACTTCTATTAAATTTTAATGATAGGGCTTTTGATGAGTCCAGTAATATCAAAGACTACGACCATGCCCTTATTTTAAAAATTGGTCGACAGTTAACCAAAAGATTTAGCATTGCTACTGACTTCACCGTAAGTACCCAACAATTAATGATAGAAATGGAGGATGGGTTTAGTAATCCTAGAAATGTATTTATTAATGTGTTGGTTGGATTTAAATTATTCTAATCTAGCGCATATCATAAGCTCGCTAACAAAACACTCTTAAAACATTGTTAATTTTAGGTATTTCTATTAAAATCCACAGATATTGCGGTGACTTGTTAAAAAACGATAGTCAAATTGATATAAATAAAAAATACCTCACTTATGAAGTTTGTAAAATCTATTTTAATCCTTTGCTGCACGCTCTTACTAACTACCGCTTTTGCACAGCAAAAAGCAATTCCTGATGTGACCGTAAAAACCTTAAAAGGAGAATCCAAGAATATGCAAGATTTTGCCAAAGACGGTAAGATTACCGTAGTTAGTTTTTGGGCTACTTGGTGTGCGCCTTGTAAAAAAGAATTAGATGCTATTGCTGATGTTTATGAAGATTGGCAAGCAGATTATGATATGGAATTAGTCGCTGTTTCAATTGATACCAGACGAGCGATTGCAACCGTTCCTGCAATGGTCGCTTCCAAAGGCTGGGAATATACGGTATTAACTGGAAAAGCAACAGAATTGCAAAATGCTTTTAATTTTCAGACCATTCCACAAACCTTTCTAATTGACCAGCAAGGAAATATCGTTTACCACCACAATGGTTATACCCCAGGTGATGAATTTGAATTGGAAGATAAAATAAAAGCATTGGCTAAAAAATAGGATTTGCTTATTTGACGGCTATATTATAAAAGGGCAACGAAATTACTTTCGTTGCCCTTTTTATATCATTAAATTTGATTTCTAAGACCTGTTCTTTAGACCATGTCCTGTAAAACCAAATACCGTCTTTTAATTATTCAATCGAATCTCATCATCATTTCCATCAAAGAATTTATACTGATTGATGTGGAAATCTTCATCTTCCATGATGCTAATCCACTTATAATACTTTTTATACCATTTTACAGGGAAACTCTTCCAAAGTCCTTTTTTCAAATAAGAACACACATAAGGATGCGCTTTGATCAGAATTTTTGAATTTGGTCGAGATTGAATAATAAATTCTAAATCTCTTTCAATATCATCCGTTAATAAAATCGTCGCATTTACTTTTCCTGAACCGTGACAAACCGAACAAACCTCCGCTGTATTAATTTTTACTTCTGGCCTAACTCGCTGACGAGTAATTTGCATTAAACCAAATTTGCTCAAAGGTAAAATGGTATGTTGCGCTCGGTCTTTCTTCATGGAATCTCGAACCGCCTTTAGCAATAGCTTTCGGTGCTCTGCATTTCGCATATCAATAAAATCCACAATAATGATACCGCCAATGTCTCTTAAGCGTAATTGTCGAGCAATCTCTTCCGCTGCTTCTAAATTAACTCTTAAAACGGCCTCTTCTTGATTAGAACTAGGTGTTTTTGGTCCACTATTCACATCTACCACGTGCATTGCCTCCGTATGCTCAATGACCAAATAGGCACCACTTGCCATCGTAGCAGTCTTTCCAAAAGAAGCTTTTATTTGCCGAGAAATACCGTAGGTATCAAAAATGGGCTTATTAGATTTGTGGTAATTTACAATCTTTACAGCATCGGGAGCAATAGACCCCAAAAAGTGTTTGATATTCTCATACAGTTCTCTATCATTCACCACAATTCGATTAAACGAAGCATTTAAAACATCTCGTAAAATACTAGATGCCTTATCCAATTCGCTCAATAATTTCATTGGCGGCTGATTCTTCTGCATTTGTGCATATATATCCTCCCATTTTTGCACCATCAACCTCAATTCCTCATGCAAATCCGCTACTTTCTTTCCTTCTGCAGCCGTTCGAATAATTAAACCAAAATTTTTAGGTTTAATACTCTCTCCTAAAGTTTGTAAACGTTTTCGTTCTTCTGTATTGCCTAGTTTCTTGGAAACGGCTACTACATTAGAAAAAGGTGTTAAAACTAAATACCTGCCTGGAATGGTAATTTCACAACTCAACCTTGGTCCTTTAGTAGAAATAGGTTCTTTTAAAATCTGTACTAAAAGTGGTTGTCTCTTCTTTAAAACTTGGTCAACTTTACCTGTTTTAAGGATTTCTGGTTCAAATTTAAAATTATCCAACATTGGTGTTGTCAGACCTCCAGAAACGGAACCGTTCGTGTATTTAATAAGTGATTTTAGCTTTGGACCAAGATCGGTATAATGTAGGAAGGCATCTTTTTTGTGACCAATGTCCACAAAAACGGCGTTTAACCCAGGCATTAGTTTTCTAACCTTGCCGAGAAAAATATCGCCAACAGTAAAATTATTATTGGTCTTCTGAAAATGTAGTTCTACTAGTTTCGAATTTTCCAATAACGCAATTTCTACTTCCGTAGGAGTAGAATTAATAATAAGTTCTTTTTCCACAATAGGTAACTTTGTAACTGTACCTGATTTAAAAGAAATTTGTTCGGACTATTTTTCCAACAGTTTTTTAAGATGCCTATCGCATAAAAGCGAACGCGCGTTTGCTTAAACTATTCATTTGGATTACTGCTATAGTACCTCCTCTCAATTGACTTGGTAGAAGTGATACTTGATGAACTGTCAAACAAATCACTTTTGAAAAGTGGATTTATGAAAAACTCAGGAGAGCGAAAAAAATATTAAGAACTGGAGTGTTATTTTTAGAGGTAAAGGTTTTTGAAAAGAACCCAATTAACTTTACTAGCAGTTTGTTTAAAACGGAGCTAGTTATTTTTGGTTATTAATCTTAATTGCTTATGTATCAGCCTTTTTCAAGGATAACTAAATCAGACGAATTACTAAGAAAAGTAGATAGCATAGCTTACTCGAATCTATTCCTATTCACTAGAAATGACCTTCTAATTAGTTGGTTGACTAATTAAATCTACTGGAGTTAGTAATTTTTAATTCACATCACATTATTATACTCCTCCTAGTTCTTTTGTCCCGAGTTGTTTTATCCTAACAAAGTATAAAATCTATAACCTTTTATTAATTAAAGAATTATAAATTTTATACCTTGAGATATTCAATAAACCCACTGATACCAAGTAAGATGGTTTATATTTTATCGGTTCTTCTTCTTATGTCTATTCTTGCGAAGACGTTTCTTACGTTTGTGTGTCGCAATCTTATGTCTCTTTCTCTTTTTACCACAAGGCATGTTAAAAATGTTTTTATAAGTTTAGTAAAATATTTATTTTAGAAGTCAGAAGTCAGACCGAAAATTAAACTTTTCTGTTAGAGGTCAGACTTTGACATCCGAATTGAATTATATCTTTATGTAAGTTGTCTGAGTTCTGACAGTCTATTTGTTTGACGGTCTGACTCTGACTTCTTGTTTATTGACATTTCTCTAAAAACGAAGCTGCTTTTTCTTGATTCCCTGTTTCTGAATAAACTTGCGCCAATAAACAATTTGCTGTTCTATTTGCTGGCTCAATTACTACCGCTCGTTCTAATCGTTGAATGGCTTTTTCGTATTGTCCTGTTTGGATAGCCAGTCTACCTAAGTTTGTTAAAACTAATGGATTGTCTGGATTGTCCTTATTTAGATTAATCAATTGCAAAATACCTTTCATTGGATTATTCTGTGGTGGGTTCTCAACGTAGCATAAAGCTAGATTAACTTTATGCTGAATTTCCTCAGGTTCCAAAGAAATAGCATTTTCAAAAGCAGTTATGGCTTTTGCTAAGGCATACTCTTTTATCTTTTTTTCACTTTTACTTTTAAAAGCCGATGCAAAAGTAGTTCCGACTATGGACCATGCAGTTGGGGTATTTTCTATCTCTGCCACTTTTTCAGCATAAAAACCCGCAATATGTGGTTGTTTATACTCATACCACTTACCTGAAAGTCGCTTTAATAATTCTTGCTTATTTGACTCATTCTCACTTGCCTCAATTTCCTTTTCTATTGTAATCAAATAAGATTTCTGATTACTTGTCAATTCGCTTTGTACATCTCGAATCAGATTATTAATGTCTGTTACTTCTGATGATATTGCTCGTTTGCTTTCAATACCAGCAAGATTTTTTGGAATTGGACTGAATCCAAAGTACAATAAACAAAATAGAAATAGTCCGATAGCTAATATACTTATTTGTAATTTGGACATAGAATTTCATTGAGTTTATTAAATGCCAAAAATGCGAGTGCAAAAGTACGAAAGTTTTATATTAGTTACAGGAAAATAAAGACAGTAATTAACAAGAATGCAGAAAAAGAAGATAGATATAGAAAAAAGAGCAGGGTAAAGTAAGTTTAATGAGGGTGAATTTGATAAGTGCCATGACAAAATGCATCGCACTTATCAAAATTCTAATAGAGTTAGCGTGGAAAGTAGTAGGAATAGTAGCCTCAATTGGCAGTCATAAGCAAATTTTTTAAATCTCCTAATTACACCAAAATAACTACTTAACTAATAGATATCCTAAATATTACGCACTACTCCTTTTCTTCAGAAGGCAATGACGTTACATTTCCTTTTACCTGTTCTACAAAAACCTTAGCTGGTTTAAAAGAAGGGATAAAATGTTCAGGTATCTCAATGGCAATATTTTTCTTGATATGGCGTCCAATTTTCTTAGCCCGCTTCTTTACAACGAAAGAGCCAAAGCCTCGAATATAAACATTTTCTCCATCGGTTAATGTATCCTTCACTTCCTTAAAGAAAGTTTCTAGGGTAACCAATACATCGACCTTTGCGATGCCTGTCTTCTCTGAAATTGCTGTTACTAAGTCAGCTTTTCTCATATTAAGGACTGGTTTATAATAAGTTATGAATATTTTTTATTTCACTTAACGCTCGGCAAATTTCGTTTTTTTTTTTATTAATTGAAAGATTTTCCAATTTTATTTTGCCACAAAGTCATAATTAAGTTGATTATCGCAGTTTTTTTGTGTTTGATAATCAGTTAATTATGTTTTTCTTCCATAAAGTATATGAT
>CALFWI010000456.1 GCA_937928615.1 uncultured Saprospiraceae bacterium
AGTCGAATTTTAGCAGGTGGGCCACTAGAAGCGACTGCAAATGGAATGGTTAAACTATTAATCAATTCAGGAATGCCTTTAATCGGTTGGATTTCTTTTTTAAAGGCTTCGGAGGAACGGCGTCGATATTCTTTTTCAAAATTTTCGGGTAATTTTAGGTTTCCCTTTGCTTCTATTAACGCTGCACAACCTGCCCAAGAATTCCCCGTAAAATTGGCTTCTACAAAATCCATATCAATGTCTACTCCAATTTCTTGGCTCATTTGGATAAGGATTCGGGCAGTAATGGGTTCGCTATCGACTAGCACACCGTCACAGTCGAAGATGATGCATTTTGGTTGTTTTTTCATGGGGCAAAAGTAAGAAGATTTTCAACAATTAAACCGAAATCCCACCCCATGAATATTCTCTACTTTCAAAGCCCCATCTGGCCGTAAATATTTCCGCAAGCGAGAAATAAAAACATCCAAACTACGCCCTAAAAAATAATCGTCTTCGCCCCAGATTTTTTCTAAGATGACGGAGCGCTTGATGACTTGATTTTTATTATCAATAAATAACTTTAATAAATCTGCTTCTTTTTGGGTGAGTTTTCGACCTTGGTTATTGATACTTAGCGTTAGGTTTTTATGGTCAAATTCAAACTGTCCTATTTTTAGTTGCGCTTTATCAAAAGCTCTATTTACCTTTCTACTTCGGTTTAGAAAGACTTCTATTTTCAGTACCAATTCTTCTACAGAAAAGGGTTTGGTAATATAATCATCTCCGCCCAAACGCAAACCCTTTATTTTATCTTCTTTTAGGGATTTTGCCGTTAGAAAAATAATAGGAATATGGTTGTCCCATTGTCGAATTTCTTTGGCTAGGGTAAATCCATCCATTTCTGGCAACATGACATCTAGTAAGCACAAGTCAAATTCACCATTTCTGGCTGTTTCTAATGCCGTTTGCCCATCCATACAATGGGTGATTTGATAGCCTTTTAATTCTAAATTATCTTTGGTGACAAAGCCTAGGCTTTCATCGTCTTCTACGTATAAAATATGTGGTTTCATGTGTTGGTAAGGTTATGAGATTATGAGTTAATGAGGTTATAAGGTTATAAGGTGTAAAGGTACAAAGGTACAAAGGTGTAAAGGAATCAGGTGTGTACGACTGCCAACTGTTTACTGCCGACTGCCAACCGCCACTTGCCTCCCTAATAATCGCCATTTGTTTTTGAGTAGCTCCCAAATTGAAGCCTTAGCCTTTTCGGTTTGGGGTATCAAAATAGACAAGGTCGTTCCCTTGCCACTTTCACTATCCAAATGAACCATCCAACCATGTGATTCACAGATGTTCTTAATATAAAATAAACCTAGACCGAATCCTTTCACATCGTGAATATTACCCGTTGGGACTCGATAAAATTTTTGAAATACTTTTCCTTGGTGTTCTTTTTCAATACCGATGCCATTGTCTTTGATACTCAATTGAATCGCGCCATTTTTTTGTTGGGCACTTACCTCAATAATAGGTGTTTTTTTTACATATTTTAAGGCATTATCCAATAAATTATGCAAAACATTGGTTAAGTGATGTTTATCTGCTTTAATGACCGTTTCGCCAACTTGAATCCTTCTATTTAATTGTCCTCCTTTTTCATGAATTTTTACTTCTACACTATTTAACACCCTATTCATTAAATCTGCTAAAACTATATTTTCTTTGTTTAATTGGAAATTATCCTGTTCTACCCGAGCGATTTGTAAGACTTTTTCTACTTGGTCATTGAGTCGTTGATTTTGGGTTTTAATAATATCTGCGTAACGAACCAATCGTGGATTTTCTTTTACTTCGGGCGCATTGGCAAAAACATCTGCCGAAATTTTTATGGTAGAAATTGGCGTTTTAAATTCATGGGTCATATTATTAATAAAATCCTTCTGCATCTCCGACAATCGCTTTTGCCGCATAATGATAGCAATCGCATACCCAAAGAAAAAGATGGTTAATAAAAGCAGAATGGTGAAAAAAACAGAACGATACATCTGCCCCAACATATAACTCGTTCGGGTAGGAAAACGGACGCCAAAATAATAGGTCAAGCCTTCCATTTTGGGCAAATCACCAAGTGTAGTCGTTAGTTCTTTTTCCTCTGTCGCAATTTCACAATAATTGCCATCAATCATTTTATTGCTACTACAATCGTAAATCCCGTATTCAAACGGCAATAATAAATTATGATCTATCAACGATTTCCCTAGGTAATATTCTAAAGTCGCTGCATGAATATTATTATTCACATTGACCACATAATAATTAGAAGACCGTTGATTGATTAAATCTTTGCTGGGCAACGCAAAACTATCTTGCTTCGCCAAGTCTTGTACGACCTGCATCAAAGCAATTTTGGTCGTTTGGTGAAATTCATCTTCCTTCAAATTCCACGTTTGCATCACCCAATAGGATTGAATAACCAAAATGCCGATAATGGCAAGGGTTCCTAAAATGACCACACGTTTGATAATACTGCTATCCATTTTTTAGACGTCTATTAATTCCCATGAAATGCCATATTCGGCAACTTTTCCACTCTTTTCAAAAATCGATTAAACCAAAAAATAACGTCCTCATTCACTTCAGACCGATACTGTTTAATCCCATGGTCCGCTCCGTCAAATATTTTTAAACGATAGGGGATTCTGTGTTTTTCCAATTCTAGGGCCAATTTCAAAGAATGGGTCGATTTAACGCGCCAATCCGAATTGCCATGCATAATTAACAAGGGCACATCTTTTGGAAATTTATCCGCCCAAAATACCGCCGACCTTTTCTTTAGTTCCGCTTCTTTGTTTTCCCAATAATTAGGAATTAGTTCCGCATAAACATTTGTTTCCATATTCGGTCGGTCAATAATCGTTTTATCTGTTGGTGCCCCTCCAACGGCAGCCGCTTTTATCTTGTCTGTTTTAGTCAAGGCCAAATAAGTCATCATACCGCCCCTACTCCAACCATACATGCCTATTTTGTCGGTATCCGCTTTAGGTATTTCTTTTAGGGCTTCGATTAAATTTAATACATCATTAATGTCCTTTCCGCCAAATTCATCTTGACCTTCGCTTTTTCCTCCTCCTCTGTAATTACAACCAATCACCACATATCCTGCTTTAGCGAAAGGGGCAAATCCGTAAATAGCTGGATAAGTTCTATTCCCTCCACGTAAAGACAAGGCGCCAAAATCTCGATTGCCACCTCTATTAAAAATAATGGTTGGATATTTCCCTTCCTTTTTAGGCATTGCAGCGAAGGCTTCGATTTTTAAGCCATCACTCCAATAAGTGATTTCAAAAATTTCTATATCCGCTAAGGTAGTTGCATCTGTTATATCTACCTTGACTTGACTGATAATTTTTGTTGTTTGTGCTTGGCAGGCTTGTAATAGCACAAAATTTAAATATAAAAAGCAATAGAATCGGCTCATTTTAGTCAATTTGATAGTTATAATATCTACTGCAAATTGCGCAAAAAAGTCGGTATAAGAAAGGCTTTATTTTTGATTAACAGGGCGTTAACAAAAGATATTCTTAGTCATTGGTCATTAAGTCATTGGTCATTCGAGCGTCATCTGCGAAAAAACGTCAAACTGGGTACTTCAACGTCTATGAGAATAGAGGTCATTGGTCATTGGTTATTAAGTCATTAGAGTATCGTCTGTAAAAAAACGTCAAACTGAATACTTTAACATCTATGAAAATAATAGCACAATAGCAGTTACACGCTCAACGAATGACTCAATGACCAATGACTTCCCTACTGAATAACAGGTAATTCTTCTTGTACTCGAAACATATTTAATGCTAATAAAGGTTGGGTGCTATCCAATATTTCTCGTAACATTTTTTGCAAACTAGCAAAAGCTTTTTCTGCCACTTCAATAGCAGCTTTATCACTTAAATTGGGTAATAGCAACCATAATTGGTGAGACGGTGTGAATCCAAAACTCGCTTTAGCAATACCATTTTTCTGTAAATATAATAAACAATCTAAAGCCAATTCTTCTTGTGCTTTGGCACTAAGGAAAGCAAGATTTTTTTGAATCAAACCTAATTCTACTAAAAAACTTTGGTGTTGATTTTGTTGGGTGTGGACTAATTCTTGTTCAACTAGTTTTTGGAATGGGGCAAGCCCTAAAATACCCTCGGGTAAACCGATGGTTTTTGGTGCTACATAATAGCCAAATTTAGCTAATTGTTCTCCTGCGAAGGTTAGTTTAAATGTTTTATTTTCAACTTTTGTCCCTTCAATGCTATTCGTATTTACTACTGCTTGTTCCAACCATTCTTCTACTATGCCTATTTCTAAAAGTTGGAGTACTGCTTTATTTTTTGTTGTTGGAAAAAGGCTACTGATAAAAGGGTAATTAGAATCAGTCGATACATGGTCTGACAAATAAGGGCTTAATTCATTCGTTTTTCTAGTATATAAATATTGTACTGTTTTTCTTAACACATTGGATTTTATATCCCGATTCGTTGCATCTGATTCCAATTCCTTCATTCGCTTATTAATCGAAGTGGCAGTTGCCGTCAGCTGTTGCATATCGTTAGGCTGATACCAACCGTCCACTTGATGTTGAAGTGATTCATAAAGCGCAAGGGATTCTATAAAGATAGGTTTCAAATAAACCATTCGTTGATTCGCTGACCGAAGCGCATGTAATAACGCTCGTGCAGTCGATACATCGGTCTGTCCAATAACTACGGCATCTGCTGCTGCAATTTTGCTGATATCAAATTGTTCCAGATTTTCTAAAAAGAAAAGATTTGCTTTTTCAGCAATAGATGTTTTAAAGGTAGTTCGAGCAAACAATCGACCAATTTTAGCCAAGAAATGATTTTGAAGTGTGTAGTTCATTAGTTCGTTTTTGTTTAAAACTAGCTAAGTCTATTTTAGACGAATCATAGTTAATTTACCAATAATGTAGGTTATTATCAATTTGTTTGTCGATGAGAGGTACTAAACAGGTGTTGTCTGAGAGGTAAATTTTAATAAGTAGGTACTTTTTTTTCAGCAATAAGTATGCCAGTCTACTTATTTAGAATGCATATTATCATTTTTTGTGCTAAGAAGCTAGAGATTGTATTGTCTAAAACTAGCAGAACTAAAGGTTAGTGAGTTAATAATAGTCTTGTTTAAAGCCTCTTCATAAGAAAAGTGTCGTCACTAGCTGTTTCTTTGAGGTTAAAATTGAAGTTAAATTTAAGTTTTAAGTGAGCCATTTATTCAGCAAAAAGGCTTGCTTTTTAGGCATAAAAAAGGCTTATTTAGACAAAATCAAAATAAAACATCGTACTCATGAACTTTTGTTTATACTTTTTTGTATAAATTGGAAATAATGCTTTCTTTTGCACAATAATTAGAAAATTAAGCGAATGAGATAGGCAAAATACATGGTTCCAGAAGTCGCAGGTTCGAATCCCGTCTTTCACCCATTATCCTTCCATTCGCCTTAACCACACCAATATAATGAGCGAAGTACTTAGCGAGTCAATGCAGGTCATAGAAGACCAAACCAATAGCGATTATAAATATGGGTTTACGAGTGATGTAGAGATGGAAGCATTTCCGAAAGGATTGAACGAGGATATTATCAGACAATTGTCTGCTAAAAAGGAAGAACCTGAATTTTTATTGGCATACCGACTAAAAGCTTTCCGTCATTGGCAAACTTTGGAAGAACCAAATTGGCCGAACGTAGACTACCCTAAAGTCAATTATCAAGACCTTTTTTATTATGCTGCGCCTAAGCAACGACCTAAGTTAAATAGCTTAGACGAGGCAGACCCTGAATTAATCAAGACTTTTGAAAAATTGGGTATTCCTTTGAATGAGCAAAAAGTATTGGCGGGTGTCGTAGCAGTTGACGCTGTTTTTGATAGTATTTCTGTCAAGACCACTTTCCAAGATACTTTAGCTAAATTAGGAATCATCTTTGGTTCTTTTAGTAATGCGGTAAAAAATCATCCTGAATTAGTGAAACAATATATGGGGTCCGTTGTACCTTATACGGATAACTATTTTGCCGCTTTAAATGCGGCAGTATTTAGTGATGGTTCGTTTACCTATATTCCTAAAGGGGTCAAATGTCCAATGGAATTATCGACTTATTTCCGTATTAATGCGGCAAATACTGGACAGTTTGAAAGAACCTTAATTATTGCGGAAGAAGGCAGTACGGTTTCTTATTTAGAAGGTTGTACCGCACCGATGCGAGATGAAAATCAATTGCACGCAGCAGTCGTAGAATTAGTGGCTAAAAAAGATGCGTCTATTAAGTATTCTACCGTTCAGAACTGGTATCCTGGAGATAAAGAGGGCAAAGGCGGAATTTATAACTTCGTAACTAAGCGAGGTATTTGTGAAGGGGCAAATTCTAAAATTTCTTGGACACAAGTAGAAACGGGTTCTGCGGTAACGTGGAAATACCCTTCTTGTATTTTAAAAGGAGACAATTCTGTTGGAGAATTTTACTCAGTTGCGGTGACAAATAACTACCAACAAGCGGATACAGGAACGAAGATGATTCACTTGGGAAAAAACACCAAGAGTACCATTATTTCTAAAGGCATTTCTGCTGGAAAAAGTCATAATTCTTACCGAGGTTTAGTCAAAATAGG
>CALFWI010000457.1 GCA_937928615.1 uncultured Saprospiraceae bacterium
AAATAAAAAGCCTGTAATTGCTGCCACGAAAAGAAAAAGAATCCAGTACCAAAAACTAGTTAATCGTTTCCATATAATTGCCCTTGTTAAAACTTGCAAGCATTTTCTACCACCTACTTCAATATGTTTATACGCAATAATTCGTTCTAAAATATCCATGTTTTGTGATTGGTGATTAGTGACTGGTGATTGGTCGTGGCGTACCAATCACCAGTCACTAATCACCAATCATCAACTATAATTCAAATTTAAAAGTATATGCTATTTGTTCTAATACGGGCATTCCCGTAACAGGGTCTTCTTTTTCTAACCAAATATCAATATCCACAGGGTCTACATCATCTCCTAGTTCTTTTTTGCTACTGTCAAACTTCACTTTAATCGTTCCTTTGGCCCCTGGTTTAATGGGCAAGTAAGGCCTTTTTAAAACTTCAGTACAATCGCAGGTAGAAACTTGAGCAATTGCTATCTCTTCGGTTCCTGTATTTGTAAAAGTATATTCTATTTCTGTAAACTCCCCTCTTTTAATCGTCCCTATATCAATAGTTGACTGGTCAAAAGTCATACCTGATTTTGATATTTTTGCAGGTGCTTCTTTGGGGACAGCATTTTCTATAATTGGCGCTACATTTTTTTGAGCACACGCCACAAAATTAATAGAAATAGCTAACAAAAATACATACTTCATTTTATGATGAAAATCCATGTTATTATATGTTTTTGAGATTAGAAAATTAGTTCCAGTTGCCAGTTTCGAGTTGCCAGTTACCAGTAACAGGTGCTAAAATTGGCAACTGAAATTATTCTTTTTTAGTTTTTTTTTGCAGATTGATTTGTTCCAAAGCCACTTCTAAGTTTTCCGCTGCAATCTTTTTGAACAAAATTTTCTTTTCTTCATCCAACAACAAAATTAAAGGCGTTGTTTCTATGCTGTAACTTTTAACATATTTATAATAAGGGTCAACCGTATTAATCCAATTGAGTGCTTTATAATCTTTAAGTGCTTGGGCGCAATCTCCGAATTGTTTGAAACTGGTATGACAAACGGAAAAGACTTCTACGGAGTCCACATGTTTTTCATAAAAATCCAGTAAAACAGGCATAGATTCTTTGCAATGACTACAGTCAGGTGCCCAAAATAGGACTACGGTATACTTTTTATTGACGTCAGTTAAGGCTGTTTTATTGCCTAATACAAACCTTCTATTTTCATTTTCCGCATCTTTTATTTGGATACTCTCTTCTATTTTTAATTCGTAATTATCTAAATTAGGAGACGTTCTACCAATGAGTGTTTTTTCCCATAATAGCGCATCTGTCGTAATTTTTGCTATTGTTTCTTCTTGTAAAAAGTCCGTTTTACCTTTCAGCGTATATTCCTTGACTAAATGAACAAAAACGGCATCCATTCCGATATATTCAGAAGCGTAATATTTATTTAAATAATCAAAAAAATACTTTTTAAAAACAATAGCATTAGGTGCTACTAAATTTAATACTTCATCAACCGATTGGATAATAGAATCTGGGTGGGGCACCGTTAAATTATCCATATAAAAATTAATCATATCATTACAAATTTTTGACCTAAAAAAACGGGCATCGTCCCGTACATAATCAAAAAAATGAGCTCTTCGATACAAATACTCTTGTAATCTTATCGTTTCTTCATCGCCTTCAAATTCTGGAATAGTTAATTGTTTATTAGATTTTATAATGGTTGTTGCTAACTTATTTGGATGTTTTTGAATGATATTTTCTTTATAAGCTTCGGATGCTTCTTGTAATTTTGTTAATGTTGCTTCGGCTTTGCTGACATCTTTCTTTGCTTCCTGTCCTGCTTGGATGGTTTTAATTAAAGTTTCCATTTCCGAGCGACTTTCCGCCGAGAATTTTACATACTCATAAAAAAGCGTATTATCGGGCGCTTGCTCAAAGGTAATATCTTTAGTTAGCGTTTTTGCATCAAAAGTTAAGCTATACTTTTTTTCTGCCTCCGTAATAAATATTTCGACATATTGATTTTCGGGGGACAGCACTAATAGATAAACGCCTGCGGGTAAATCTTCTGCTCCGTCAAAAATAAAAGAACCATCTTTAGTAATAGTCGCCGTATCATCTACTAGAATGGTACTGCCCAAATAATGCGCTAAGATTAGTTGGTCTTGCTCATAATTTTTAACAGTTACCTTAATTTGATAATCTTCAACAGCAAATAAGGTTGGTAGAAAAGCAAAAGCGAAGTATATCAAAAGTAAATTTTTCATCATTCACGGGTTTGGGAAAAGTTAGACTAAATATAAGGTGCATGAATTAGCAAAAATGCTGCTTGTGGTTTTAGGAATCAATTCAAAAATCCTAATTTTTGAAAGGAATATCAATCTTTGTAGACTTGTTTGACATTTGCTTAACAGATTTTTGGCTATAAACGACAACAGGTCGATAGTATATACTATCAACCTGTTGAATTATTTTTTATATACTAAAAGAAATAGTGCTTATTCTTCACCATCAACAAATACTTCGATTTCTTTTGTTTTAACCACTAAATCTGTGAATTTACCTTTAAATCTAGTTGCTTTTACAATGTGGTTGTCAATCCAATGGTAGTTTCCACCTCTTGGCTTGCCCATTAATAAACCTTGATATTTAAAGTCGTGCTTCTTTAACCACATTTCTGTGATTGCTCTATGTTCTTCCGTTCTGGAAGTAAAGAACGTAATAATGTGTCCTTCTGCATACCATTTATTGATAATGTCCAAAGCATCAGGGTAAGGCAAGCAAGTCCCCATTCTTTCTGGTTCTTCATTTGGAATATCATCACAAACAGTACCATCTATATCGACTAAAAAATTCTTTACACCATCTGGTAATACAGGACTGATTAATCGTCCTTTGTTATCAAAAAGTGTCTTCAATTCTTGTTGATCAGCCATAAAATTATATTTGAAAATTATTGATAATTTGAATCTTTCGTTCAAAAGAAATGCAAAGTTACTATAAAACAGGTACAAAAGCCACTTAGTTATTGTATCTTTTACAGTAAGCATTTATCTATACGGATATTTAAGGAAAAAGTGCCAAGGATTAGTATTTTTAGGACATATCTGGTAACTTTATCAATAGATATTTATTAACTATTTTTATTTCCCTTTCACATGACACCATCTATCGTTGCCAAGTATTTAAGTCCACAAGAACGAAAAGAACTCAATTTGAAAAACGATTGGAAAGCAGCCTATGTTGTGCTTGAAACTTGGCTAACCATTGCGATTACTTTTGCAGTAGTCTATTTCTATCCACATCCATTGGTTATTTTAGTCGCACTTTTTGTGATGGGCGGTAGGCAATTAGCTTGTTCTATTATCATGCATGATGCAGGCCATTTCGCTTTATTCAATAATAAAAAATTGAATGATTTTGTAGGGCAATGGTTGGGAAGTTATATCATTTTAAATGATTTGCTCAAATATCGAGCCTGTCATATTGGGCATCATTTGACGACAGGAACAGTTGACGATCCTGACATTTCTCTAACTAAAGGTTATCCTACGACTATTAAGAGTATGTTCCGAAAACTCTTCCGAGATTTATCGGGTGCAACGGGAATTAAATCTCAATTGGGAATGCTTTACATGCAGCTTGGTTATATAAAATATAGTTTAAGCAAAGACATTCAAAAAATAAGTCAAAAAGACCGCACTTGGGGCGAGTTTTTCCAAACTGCTTTCACCAATTTATCAGGCCCTATTTTAGCCCAACTCATCTTATTTAGTATTTTGACTTTAGTGGCCTCCCCTTGGTTGTATCTATTTTGGGTAGTTGCTTTATTGACAACTTTTACCTTTTCCATCCGTGTTCGGTCAATAGCAGAACATTCGATGGTGGAAGATTCGGAAGATACTTTACGAAACACTCGAACGACTTATGCCAATTGGTTGGAGCGAATATTATTTGCGCCACATAATGTGAATTATCATGTCGAACATCACTTGATAATGAGTGTACCGCCTTATAATTTGCCGAAAATGCATCGGTTGTTAAAAGAACGAGGCTTTTATAAAGAAGGTTTGTTGGAGCAAAATTATTGGAATATTGTGAAGATGGCAGTTGGGCGGAAGGCGATTGCTTAATTTTTTGTGATAGAACCGCATGATTTTCAAAATCATGCGGTTTTAAAAAAGTCGAAGTTATTCTTTCCTCATCCCTAACTATAGAATAATTACTTTTGTTGGATAATATTCATCCAATTGTATAGCTTCTGAAATATCTATCTCAAATAGTCCATTTTCTTTTTTGCCTTTTATTAATAGGCTTACCATTTTCTAAAGCATTGGTCTCTATTGCTTTTGTTGGACTTATTATGGTCTCTATTGGTTCTTTTTTTCAAGATAGAAAATTAGTACTTACCAATCGACTATTTATCTTTCCAATTGCCCTATTCTTTTCCTTAGCCATTAGCTTATTTTATACCAATGATTTTATAAAAGGAGTAGCTGTATTATGGAGTCAAATAGAATTTATAGCCATTCCTTTTATTTTTCTGATTAACCAATCCATTATTAAAGAAAAATTTCAAGACTATATTCAATTACTAATTGGAGCGACAACAATTGCTGCTTTTATCACTTTTATTTTCTTTTTATTGCCTGCTGAAATGACCCAAAATATTGCAGCTAGCGTTCCGCTTTTAAAAGAGTACATAGTGCATGAAAAAGCATTGGCTTTTGGGGTTTACAGCCCATTTACAGAGCGATTACAGTTCAGTTATTTGATTGGAGTTGTTGTTTTTTTGCAATTGTGGGTGGTTTTTAAGAAATTGGTCTCTATCGATAAATGCTCCCTCCGACCTCCTCCAGGTGAGGGGAAAGATAGTGCAAATTTGTACATTAATAAAGAAAAAGGTATCGCTTCATTTTTTAGAAGCTCCAAGGTCTTGAAGACGCTTGGGGGTCAAAAAATAACTGGATTACTAAAAATAATCCTCCTTTTTATTACGCTAGTGATTCTGGGTGCAAGAGGCGCACAATTAAGTTTTTTAGGCGCAAGTATTATCTGGATAATAGGTGGATATTTTTATCTAATTCATCCCAAATTATCCAAAAAAGTAAACACTTTTTTCGCTTATACGCTATTAGTTTCGGGGCTGGTTGTTTGCTTAATTATTGCCCCTTTTTTTGTGTATCAAAAAATTCCAGCTGTTAAAGTAAGATACGACCAAATGAGCTGGGAAATAGGCACTTTTCAAGATGGTACTTTTGGCAATTATGCGTATACGCATTTTACCAGCATTCGACGACTGTTGTCTTGGAAAAATAGTTGGGCGATCATTCAAGAAAATCCAATTTTAGGCGTTGGGATAGGGGATTATCAAGCAGCTATGGAAAAAGAATACACCAAAGATGATTTGGGCTTTCCTGTAAATACGCAGAGTCAATTTTTATATTATTGGACAGCTTCAGGTCTGTTGAGTTTATTTATTTTTTTAAGTTGCTTGGGCTATAGTTTCTTGGTGTTTTTTCGGCAAAAAAGCTATTGGTTTAAATTATTAGGGGTTTCCTTTTTAGTTTTTTATAGTCTCCTCTTTTTATTCGATGCCCCACTGAATTTTCAAGTTGGAGCGATGACTTTTTTGACTGTTTATTGTTTATTAATTTCCAAGGTTGACCAGCAATCTACTAATCTCATTAACTCATTGCCCTCATAAACTCACAAACATGCAATATCAACTTAAAAATATTTTACCCAATCCATTACAAGAACAAAAAAGAACCCATAAATCTACTATTTGGGAGACGACTTGTCGTTTGGAAAAAGGTAAAAAATATTTAGTAACGGCACCTTCGGGAAAAGGAAAATCTACTTTTTTACATATTTTGTATGGATTAAGAAAAGATTATGTTGGAACAGTCGAACTAGATGCCAAAGAGTTGTCTACTTTATCTATTCCTACTTGGGCGGATTTAAGAAAGGATAATTTAGCCATTGTTTTTCAAGATTTACGCTTGTTCCCGAAGTTAAGTGCACTGGATAATATTTTAATCAAAGCTAATTTGCATGCACTTAAAACCAAGGAGGATATTCAAAAAATGGCTAAACAATTAGGGATTGACCATTTATTAAACCAAAGTTGCGAGACGCTTTCTTATGGGCAGCGACAAAGAGTGGCGATTATTCGTGCTTTATGTCAGCCTTTCGATTTCTTATTTTTAGATGAGCCTTTTAGTCATTTAGATGAGGCAAACACAGCAGCAGCTTTTCAGTTGATAGAAAGTGTTTGTGCAGAACAGGAAGCAGGATTTATATTAGTTAGTTTAGGAGAAAAATTTGGGCGGGAATATGATGTAGCATTGATTTTGTAAGCATGCTATTATTGTCCAATAACTTCCCGTTACTAGATGGTTTATGATTCAATAATAAACTGTAAGATTCCTAGTATTTTGGGCAACTCTGTTAGTAAATAGCGACTTTCGTCAATAGTTATTATATTATTTTCATACTTAAGGAAACGCCATTCAATACCTGTTGTACTGCAACCATATAATATAGGTATTGCCTTGTTACCTTCAAGTTCATTAAATTTCTTAGCGCCAATTAGTTGGGCCGCACATTGAATTGTACCTCCTTCTAAATTTTGTTTTTTAGCTTCCGTAATACAAAAAATAGGTGCTGTTATAAAATCTTGAATTCGACTATGCGAGAATATAAAATCACATTCCCCTCTTAATCCTAGCTTTTCATCCACATCTAAATTCATCCCAGAATAAACAGAAAAACTACTATTATTATTGGAACTTAATTCTAATAAAATCGGGGTTACTAAGCGTTCTGACCTAGATTTTTCACTTCCGAATCCTAATTCTTTGCCTTTTTGTAAAGCTTCCAAAAGCCATGGAGAAGGGACTTGTTCTTTTAAATGAGCAAATAATTCTTTTGCTTCAAATTTAACTTTAAATTTCTTGATTAAATCTACGGAAGTAAATTCACTATAAGCCATAATTTTTTATACAAATTTAAGCTTTTTTTTAAGAAGAATTATGTAAAATACCTCCAGAACTAGAAGTTTTGGAGGTATTAACTGACTAAAACCACTCGCCAAAATCTTGATTATTTTTGCGAAAGATAGTGTAAAATTAAACTGCGTTCGTCAAAAAAAGCTCCGTACCTTCTATGAACTCCGTCTCTCTGTGGTAAAAAAACGGATTTAGCTCAAATTACTTACTTCGCCAATTCCTTCACTTTTTCAAATAAAACATCCTCATCGCCTGGCTTATATTTTCTTTTGTGGTAAACAATCGTTCCATCCTTATCAAAAACAAAGACTTGTGGCAAACCATTTAGACCAGCAGGCATTACTTTCATAAATTGCCGAGTATAATCATGATAGGCTTCAAAAGTCCATTGTCCAGATTTTACTCTTTTCGTAAACTTTTCCGAATTTTTAGGAAAATCTGTAGAAATTGCATACAGGTTAAAATCTGCTTCTTCTTGCCATTGTGGAAATTTCTTAGTGATAGCTGCCAATTCTAAGCCGCAAGGATAGCAAGTGGTCAGCCAAAACATAACGACAGAAGGCTTACCATTCTGCTTAAATACCTTAGAAGAATTAAGTACTTCTCCATCTGGAGACTTTAGGGGAATATTATAAGGATAATCTGTAGTAATAGGTAATTCTAAAGGATAACCTGGAGGTAAATAACCTTGAGTTGGTTGAGCCAGTTGAGTTGGTTGTTGAACAGCGATTGCTGCTTTAGCAGTTTTAACTTTAGTAGGTTGTTCCTGACAAGCAGTAAAAAATAAAGTTAATACAAGAAAGAAGCCTAATTTTTTCACGGGAATGATTTATGTTGTGATTGGTGAATGTTTGTTGATTTGAACAATCTACAAAAAGTAAATGCTTTTAATCTTTTATATGGTAAACAATTACGACTTTTGTACTTCAAAAATACACTTAAAATTAAGGCAGCGCAAGATTTGAGTAACTTTAAAAAAATAACTTGAATATTTTATTAGACACTTAGCTAAAAAAGCAATTCATTTTAAGTGTTTTAGCTAAGAGGATGATTTTGTAAAATAGTCAAGTTTTTTTATGACTAGTCAGTAAGAAAACTAATATAGTATCAGCATGACCGATATAAATTCTATTTACCAAAAAAGAGCGACCCAGTTTGCTATAATTGCTAAAGAATTAAAAGAAAAATACAATCGTTTTTCCATTATACGATTAATTGTATTTTTTGCTGCTGCTTTTGTGGCTGTTTTTATTTTTGCTAAATTTAATGCCTTTGCAGGAGTTATTTTTTTAATATTGGCATTAATCGGCTTTAGCAAATTTGTCTTCTGGCATAGAGCCATTTTACAACAGGCGAATCATCATCAATTTTTATCCGAAATCAATGCCGAAGAGGTAGCTGCTTTAGCTCACGACTACCAGCAATTTGCTGGAGGACAAAATTTCATTGACCCTATGCATCCGAATACGGTGGATATGGATATTTTTGGAGAGTACTCCCTTTTTCAATATTGTAATCGAACGTCTACGGCTATTGGGCAGCAAGCTTTAGCGAATTATCTAAGTACAACCGCCAGTGAACCAGAAATTTTAGCTCGCCAAATAGCCATTAAAGAACTTTTTCCTAAGTTAGATTGGCGGCAAAATTTTCAAGCAATTGGCAGAGTGACCGAAGATAATGCAGACCATCTGCGGATGTTAAATGCTTGGCTAACAGATGCGCCATTTGTTAGTACCAATAAATGGTTGAAAATAGCATTAGTTTTTGTCCCAATTTGGATGTTGGTCGGCATGTCTATTTCCATTTATTACTTGTCTTGGCCGATAGCGCTTTTCTTTGTTTTATTACCAGGCATTATTTTGAGTAAAACGGTTGAAAAGGTTAATGAAACACATAATCGGACAACTTACGCAGAAAAGATGCTTTCTTTTTATGCCAAACTCATACAGCACATCGAAACAGCATCTTTTGAAGCAGATAAATTGAATACGCTAAAAGCTGATTTTATCAATGATCATCAAAAGGCATCCACCCAAATTCAACAGTTATCTTATATTATTGGACAATTGAATGTTCGATATAATGCCTTTGCAGTTCTCTTTAATTTAGCGGGTTTATGGGACTTGCATTATGTCAATAAACTGGAAAAATGGAAAGCCATTAATAAGGAAGCATTACCTAAATGGTTCGCTGCTTTACAAGAATTTGAGGCTTTAAATAGCCTAGCTACTTTATACTATAATAATCAAGACTGGGTTTTCCCTACCATTGCTAAAAATAATTCCTTAAAAGGAAATCAATTAGGGCATCCACTTATTCATCATGCCAAACGAATTGCCAATGATTTTAATACGCCAACACAAGCACATATTAAATTAGTAACGGGGTCCAATATGGCAGGAAAAAGTACTTTTCTAAGAACCGTTGGCATCAATATTATTTTAGCGATGTCAGGTTCGGCTGTTTGTGCGAAAGAATTATCCGTACCACTGCTGCAAGTCTATACGAGTATGCGAACCCAAGATGCTTTGCATGAAAGTACCTCCTCTTTTTATGCAGAATTAAAGCGATTAAAAATGATTATAGAGGCCGTAGAGCAAGAAAATAATATCTACTTCTTATTAGATGAAATATTAAAGGGGACCAATTCCAAGGATAGACATACGGGGTCAAGGGCTTTAATTGAGCAAATGATAAAGAGTAAGGGCGCAGGAATCATAGCGACACATGATTTAGAATTGGGAAATATGGAGGCAACTGCGGAGGGCGCTATAGAAAATTTGTGTATGGAAGTAGCAGTAGAGAATGGAAAATTGCGCTTTGATTACACTTTAGAAAAAGGGGTAAGTAAAAGTTTTAATGCGACTATATTGATGAAAGAGATGGGGATAAATATAAAGTAAGGTACATTTTATTCAAACAACTACTTTCAAACTTAAAAAGTGTACAATGTAGACTGTCGTGTTCGGGCTAGAACCAAAAGTAGTGATAGGTTTACAAGTGTAGTTTCTCAAGTTGTCCAGTAGTTGTCGAATATTTTTTTATTTAGGTGTTTATTTGTTACAAATGTAATTAAAAAATAAGTATTTGTGACATGGTTAATTGATGCAAATATAGGGGAAAGAAATGTAAAAAACCTATTGAACTTGTATTTTTATATTCTAACTAATGATAAAAAATAATGTTATTAGTGAATAGTAGGTGAAAGCTCTTGACTCGACGTAACTAAAATAACTACTTTTATAAGTAACTCAAGTTGCGGACAATTGTAATATTGCTATATTGTTACAGTGTTAGATAGCCTTTAATTCGAGATTTGTAGCCCAATTAGTAAGATAACCATAAAACAATATAACCATTTTAATTTCTCCGCAACTTGGATTAAGTATTCAATTTCTTTAAAAAATTAATACTTTTGCGCCCTTAAAAAATAAATTTGTTATTTTTTGAAAATACTCTATCTAATACAAAGTAAGCGTTCAAAAAACGCGATAACCTTCAAAATTAATACAACATGGCTACAGTAGCAGATTTTAAAAAATACGTAGAAAAAGTAGAAGCAAAAAAAGGATATACTCGACCTTTAGCTTTTGGATTAGGCATTAGAAAGTCGAAAGGAGATAAAACATTAGAAGTCTTTTTTCCTGGAATTAATTATAATACGGCCTTTGGAACAGCGGCAGTTTTGCAAGATGTGGCTAACTTTAAAGGCAGTGAAAATGGATATGCGGTATTAACTAAAAAAGGATTGCAAAGTGCTTTTGATAAATTTGACGCATTCCATGATGAAATCGAAAAGCATCCGAATATCACTTTAATCCAACAGTTATTAACGAATTATAAAAGAGTTGGTGGTTACCATAAAACAGAGGTGGTTGTTTATTTTCTATTTGATAAAGACCAAGCAGTTGAAAATGCGGTAGAAGGGTATTTTAAAATCCAATGTTTATCTCAATTGCACGTTCAACCACATGGGATTAATTGCAGTGGTATTTTCGGAAAAATGAATAATATTGCTTGGACAAGTAATGGCCCAATTTTACCAGAAGACTTAGCAGAAGAACGAATTAAAGCTACTTTTAAAGGAGAAGAGCTCGTGGTTAGTCATGTTGATAAATTTCCTTATTTAGTCAGTTTTGGTGTACCTAATGGGGTAAGAGTCGTTTCTGGTTCACAAGCAAGATTAGGCGCACATCTAAGCCCTGGTACTACGATTATGCCTGCTGGTTACGTTAATTTTAATGCAGGAACGTTGGGAAGTGCGATGATTGAAGGACGTGTTTCTGGTGGAGTTGTAGTAGGGAATAAATCAGATATAGGCGGAGGTGCTTCTATTATGGGAACCCTTTCAGGAGGGAATAAAAATGTCATTTCTATTGGCGAGCAATGTTTACTAGGTGCGAATGCAGGAACAGGTATTTCCTTGGGAGATGGTTGTACGGTAGCAGCAGGAGTTTATATTACAGCAGCAGCTAAAGTTTCATTGTATAATAAAGACAAACAACCTGTCAATTTAGCTGGCGAAATTGTGAACGAAGGCGAGAATATAGTGAAAGGAATGGATTTAAATGGCAAAAAATATATGCTCTACTTTAACGATTCTCAAACTGGAAAATTAACGGCTCGTCCGAATACGAAAGTAATTGAATTGAATGAGAGCTTGCATGCCTAAGTAACGATAAATGATGAACGATGAATTCCTAAAACGTTGAAAATTAATGTTTTTCCGATAGATAATCAGGTAAAATTGACATTTGTTGACGAATTCATCATTCATCATTCAACGTTCATGATTCAACGATATGTGCTTCCAAAAAAGCATGAATCTCTTCTTTCGTAGCAGTAGCGTCAAACTGTACAGGCTGCCCAAATTTAACCGATAATTCCACCCCTCTTTCCTTAAATTTTAATCCTTTTTTATCAAAGGCTTCTCTAAATCCATTAATTTTAACAGGCACAACAATTGGATTTAAGGATTTGATTAAACTGGCAGAACCTTTTCTGACAGGGGCATTGATAGAAGTCGTACCTTGCGGAAAATTGATGACCCAACCATGATTTAATGCTGCTTTGATTTTTGCAGGGGCACGAATATCAGAATTTCTTTTGACATCTTTTCCGCCACTTCTCCATGCTCGTTTGACCGTTACTGCGCCTGCATAAGAAAATATTTTAGGTAGTAGTCCATCATTTTTCATCGTTTCTTCAGCAGCAATATAATAAGACCGCACTCTTGGCATCATTAGATAAATAGGAAAATTGATGTTTTTCATCCGCCATTTATCGCTACTAAAAATGTGATTTAGTGCGAAAACATCTGCAAAATAAGTTTGATGATTAGAGACAAAGAGTACATTCTGTCGAGGTAAATCTCGCAAAACTTCCATGCCTTCTACAGTCATGTTATTGACAATATTTAAACGGCGATAAGTAGCGATACCAATAATACTAGTCAACGCTCTTTTTAGTAAGATAATATTACCAAAAGGGTCTTTAATGCGTCTGCCGAATTTGGTACTGGGGGGGCGTTTTTTAATTGGTTTTAATGTAAATTTTCGGTTAGTTCGCTTTTTAAAAAGCTTTACCATATTTCTTTTTTAAGTCGGTGATTTATAAGAAAAAAACTTAAGGTGATTTTATAAGATACACTTTTTAATGGACGTATCAAACGCTTTTTTAAAATAGTATCAAGTAGAAGGTATATTTAGCAATTGTTTCCACAAAAATAAGGAGAAACTAAATTATTTTAGCGTATCTGTTAAAAGTAAAAAGTAATCGTAGATAAATTTGCATAAACTTTATATACTTGTAACTGTTTTAATTGCTTTAGCTGTCAAATTATTCGACGAAAATTATTTAAAAATGCTGCTTTGTCAGTAAATTAGCAATTCAATTAATTTAATCAGTTACCTGTTGCCTGTTTATATCAAAACCAGCAACTGGCAACAGGTAACTGGCAACCGTAAATACATGAGCCAACCCAAAACACTTGGAGAATTAAAAGCGTCAGGTTATACATCTCGTTCTATCAAAGAAGAATTACGAGAAAATTTAATCAAAAAGATTAGCAAAAAAGAAAAGGTATTCAAGGGCATTATCGGCTTTGATGATAGCGTTATTCCAGATTTAGAGCGAGCTATTCTATCTAGACATAATGTATTGCTTTTAGGGCTAAGAGGACAAGCAAAAACTCGTTTAGCCCGATTGATGGTACAATTATTAGATGAGTATATGCCCATCGTTACAGGTAGTGAATTAAATGATGACCCTTTAAATCCAATTTCTAGAGTCGCTATAGATTTAATTGCCAAACATGGCGACGATACCCCCATTACTTGGGTGCATAGATCGGAACGATATGTGGAAAAATTAGCAACTCCTGATGTAAGTATTGCGGATTTAGTGGGAGATGTAGATCCTATTAAAGCGGCTACTTTAAAGCTGCCTTATTCAGACGAACGCGTGATTCATTTTGGTTTAATTCCACGGTCGCACCGTTGTATTTTTGTCATTAACGAATTACCAGATTTACAGGCTAGAATACAAGTCTCTCTTTTTAATATTTTGCAAGAAGGAGATATGCAAATTAGAGGCTTTAAATTGAGGTTACCTTTAGAAATACAATTTCTTTTTACGGCTAACCCAGAAGATTATACCAATAGAGGAAGTATTATTACGCCCTTAAAGGATAGAATCGAAAGTCAAATTTTGACCCATTATCCAAAAGACATTGCTACGGCGAGAATCATTACGGATCAAGAAGCGGCTATCACTAAGGGGCAACAGGCGATTCGAGTGCCAGAAGTATTAAAAATATTATTAGAAAGAATTTCTTTTGAAGCCAGAGATAGTGAATTTATTGATGAAAAGAGTGGGGTATCTGCTCGGTTGAGTATTTCTGCGTACGAAAATTTATTATCTGCGGCAGAACGCCGAATGTTAATCAATGGAGAAAAGAAAACAACCGCAAGAATTACGGATTTTTGGGGGATTGTTCCCGCTATCACAGGGAAAGTGGAATTGGTGTATGAAGGAGAGCAAGAAGGCCCTTACAGTGTAGCCATGAATCTAATAGGCAGTGCGATTAAAAAAGAGTTCTTAGAATTATTCCCAAATCCAGAAAAGCTAAAACGGGGTCGTGAAAAAGACCCTTATGGGACGATTCGTGCTTGGTTCTCTGGTGGTAATGGTGTGAATTTATTGAATGATGAAAAGGATACCAATTATAAAAAAGCCTTAGATAAAGTAGCAGGTTTAAGAAAGATGGTGGAGCAGGAAGATGTGGCAAAGGAAGACATCTATACTTACATGGAACTACTACTACACGGTCTAGCAGAATTTAGTGTCATCAATAAAGATTACATCGAATCACAGTTTACTTTCCAGGATTATCTAGCAAATATGTTGGGTGATTTAGGAGAGGAAGGCTAAATAAGCGAAATTATTTAGGCTTTGTAGAAGTTCTTAATAAATGTTATATTTGTTAAGAACTTTTTAATTTTAAGATATGGGTGCTATAGAAAAATTAGAAGACAGAAAATATACACTAGAAGACTATTTAGCTTTAGAAGAAGTAGCTTTAGAAAAAAGTGAATTTTGGGATGGTATTATTGTGCCTAGGAATGAGCCTATTGAAGCTATGGCGGGCGGATTTCCCAATCATAATAAAATTGGCGCAAATATAATTACAAGCATCAATATAGCAATTAGAAAAAAAAATAAAAATTGTTCGACTTATAGCAGCGACCAAAAGATTTTTATACCAAAGTTTAATCGGGGAGTTTATCCAGATTGTATGGTGATTTGTGGCGAAGAAGAATTACACGAAGCAAGCGATGCAGTTATTACAAACCCTTCTTTAATAGTTGAAGTTTTATCAAAGTCTACAAAAGATTATGATAAGAGTGAGAAGTTTGAAGGATATAGAAGCTTACCATCTTTTAAAGAATACCTTTTAGTATGGCAAACTATTCCAAAGGTACAATCGTGGTATAAAGAAGCAGAAGATTTATGGCGAATTTCTAGTGCTTTTGGATTAGATAAAACGATTCATTTATATTCCATTGATTGTACTATTTCATTGGAAGATATTTATCAAAGAATAAAAAAATTAGGAGATAAAGAAATTTTATTGGCTTACTAACTTACAAAAAAGCAGCCCCAAAAACGCCCGCACTATCTCCTAATTTCGGCTTCAAAAAAGGTGTTTCCAAGTGATTATTAAAAATATTTTTTTCCACCTCTTTCAAGCCTTCCGTATATAATAAGTCGATATTCCCAACACCACCTCCTAAAACAATTGCATCAGGATCAACAATATTGATAACACTAGACATAGCTTTACCAAAAAAGTGCAATAAACGTTTTACGGTCATCGTGGCTACTTCATCTTTATCCGCTAAATGTAGCGCGACTATTTCTTTTAAGAGTACCCGTCTATTAGTAATAGATTCGTAGTATTTTTCTAAGGCAATTCCAGAAAAAATGGTTTCGTTACAACCCGTTAAGCCACAATAACATTTACCTCCAGATTCATCTAAAAAGTTATGACCCCATTCTCCTGCGATGCCTTGTTTGCCATTTCTTACTTTTCCATTGATAACTAATCCCCCACCGACACCCGTTCCCATAATAACACCAAAAACCACTTCTGCTTGAGGAACAGCTTTTTTTACGGCCCCCATTTCTGCTTCTGCAATGGCAAAACAGTTGGCGTCATTAGCCAAGACAACAGGAATACTTAAGGCTTTTTCCAAGTCTGCTTTTAGTGGCATATGATTAAGAACGATGGTATTACTATTTTTAATTAATTGAGAAGAAGGTTCTAAAGAACCGGGATGACCAATACCAATTTTTTGAGGTCGGATGCCTACTTCTATAGACATGACTTCGATAACTTTGGTAATTTGTGCAAGGATATGGTCATAGCCCTTTTCTCGTTCAGTAGGTACTCGAATTCTTTTTAATATATTTGGCGTATCTCTATCTTCTAGTACGACACCTTCTATTTTAGTGCCGCCTAGGTCTATGCCCCATAATGGTCCCATACTTGTTGTTAATTGGATATTGAAAATAATATACTAATAAAAGTATAAAAAATAGAAAAAATGAAATGTTGTAGTAGTAATTCATAAATCTGAAATCATACATCTATCACGTTTTTTTAATTAGAGGGATTTATGATGTAAAATTTATGAATTATGATTGATGATTTTTGGAAACAACTAACTTCATTTCAACGATTAGCAGTACAAATTAAAAATTGAAACAAACTTCAATGTCAAATCATTTTCGGTGAAAATTTGAAATTGACATTGAGATTAAGATTTACATTTTAAATTTATTTGACAGCGGGTTTGCTATGTTGCCCAATCTGCATCATTAAATAAGTCTCAAAAATGGTAAAAATTAAATAAACAATAAAGAAAGGGAGTAAAAATATTTTAGAGGTAGGTTGAGTTAATTGATGATAGCCCAAAACAACAAAAAGGGAAAGAAAAATTTTTCCAAAAGTAAATCCTAAAATAACTGTTGTAAATAAATTTGTATTACTACTTCTTGCCGTTATCCCGCCTACTACAAACATCAATAAGGTTAATAGCATAAATAGCGCCAAGCTAATAAAAGAAAATAATAAATAAGGCTGGAGCAGTGGCAATTGACACAAAGCGAGCAAGAGTACAGCAGTACTAATAGAAACAATGGTAAAATATTTATAAAAAGCAGCAGACTCCAATTACAGTATATCTTTTAGGATGGAATAAAGTACTAACGGTAATGCTAGTAGGACACAAGCAGCAGTCAGGAGTGGTTTTTCCAATGCAAAATAGACATCTAGTTTTTGACCGATAAAAACGGCTATGATTAATGCTATAAAAATTTGAAAAACCATTCCTGAGTACTTTAAAACCTCATTAGGGTTACCTTTTTTAGGCGGTGACTTTTCCGTTTGTTTTTTTGACAATA
>CALFWI010000458.1 GCA_937928615.1 uncultured Saprospiraceae bacterium
GAACCACCGAGTTGGTTGGAATCCATTTGGTTCTTCTTTTGAAAAGAAATCAACTATTTTACAAGCTTCTTATCGTGCTGGACAGGATTTAACGACTTGTGTTCGATATTTTAGAAAAAGTCAAGCGGAAGATGGAAATCCATATGGTGTAGATGCTACTAAAGTAGCTATTGGTGGATACGATAGTGCTGGTTTTGCAGCGCATAGTGCCGCTAATCTAAAAACAACAGATCAAGCACTCTTACCAAAATTTTTGGATTTATCAACCATGCCTGCAACGCCATTTATTGACGAAGCTTTTTATGGTAATCCACAAGGGACGACTGAAGGATTTATTAATATCCCGAACCATCCAAGTTATTCTTCTGAAGTAAGTGCAGTAATTAGTATGGAAGGCGGATTGGGTGATTTTAGTTGGATAGAGGCAGGGGATGCACCCGTTATTGGTTTTTTACATATTGAAAAATTTGATGAAGTAGGCATTAGAGATGTTACAGAAGGCACTACTTCTGAAATTCTATTTGCGGATGGTGCCTTTTTAGATACCATCATTCATAGAAATATTGAATTAGGCAATCATGATGTTTGGATCAATGCCAATTTAGATGACCCATTGACTCAATTAGCGAACGAAAGAAGTGGTGGTATGGAAGGCTTGTTTTTATTTAATTCTCCTAGAATTCCAGGGGCAGTACAATGTGACCCTACGCCTGGGGTAGACGCGAATGCTTGGAAAAGAAGTACTTATCCTTGGAATGCTTATGATGAAGACGTTTTCACAGCAGTATGGAATTCTATTCCTGACCAGCCCGTACCAGCGGATATACAAATATGTAGTTATAATACGGATCAAGGAAACCCGAATGACCCTGCCGCGTCTTTATTGTATATTGATACAATGGCTCAATACATTGCACCAAGATTGGTATTGGCAATGGGCTTAAACCAAACAGTTAGTGTGGATAATAGCATCAAGCAAGAGGTCAACTTCTCTGCTTTTCCAAATCCAGCAACTAACTTTATCCAGTTGAAAGCAGCAGCAGCGATTCAAGCAATTCAGTTGTTTGATATTAGTGGTCGAATGGCGGTTGAATTGAATAATATCAACCAGTTACAATATAACCTGAATGTATCGGAATTACCGAAAGGCATGTATTTTGCTAAAATTCAGTTTGAACGAGGGTTAATTTCTCAGAAGCTTATTGTAGGAAAGTAACACAGCTCTGTGAGCTGTGCTAGGAGGTAATTTTAAAATACTCCAAACATTTAAGGCTATTTAAAATAGTGATTATCAAATGGTAATCACTATTTTTTTTGCCCTTCCCCTTCTTTTTGTAAATTTGGACAAGTATCGGCGAAACTTGTCCTAGATTTATCGGGATTCATTCGCCACTGTGTTAGCTAATTATTTTACGACCATATAAAGGCGAATGAATTCGCCGATACAAAAGAAAATCATGAAGTCCACCACCCTATCATTGTTTTTATTATTACCATTCTTCCTATTCAGCCAATCAAGTACTTCCATTCTAGAAGAAGTCACCCACGGTTACGCTGATAATAACGGCGTAAAAATCCACTATGCCACTATAGGCGAAGGCCCTTTAGTCGTCATGTTGCATGGTTTCCCCGATTATTGGTATACTTGGCGAGACCAAATGGCTGCATTAAAAGCCGACTTCCAAGTAGTCGCCATGGATTTAAGAGGCTATAATTTAAGTGGGCAACCAGCAGGCGTAGACAACTACCAAATGCAACATTTAATGCAAGATGTAGTCGCCGTTATCAACGCCAATGGCAAAGAAAAGGCGATTATTGTAGGACACGATTGGGGCGGCGGTATTGCATGGCAATTAGCGATTCATCGTCCAGAAGTAGTCGAAAAATTAATTGTTTGCAACCTCACCCATCCAACCAGTCAAGCCGCAGAAAATTTAAAAGTTTGGGCAAGCAATGATAATACCTCTTACACCGATGATTTTCGGCAGCATACTTCCGAAACCTTACCCGTTACTTGGTTATCAGGTTGGGTCAAAGATGCCGAAGCCAAAAAACAGTACGACAAAGCGTTTAGTCGTTCCTCAGTAGAAAGCATGGTGAATTATTATAAAGCGAATATGCCCACCAAAGACCAACGGGCAGCTTGGTTACAAGACCCCAAATTGCCCGATTTACCCAAAGTCAAAGTACCTGTTTTGGTCATTTTTGGGACAAAAGATAAATACGTTTTAAAAGGCGGCTTGAATAATACTTGGGATTATGTGGCGTCCGATTTAACGATGGTCACACTACCAAAAGCAGGGCATTTTGTACAGCAAGATGAATCGGAGATGGTGAGTAAAAGTATGCGGATGTGGTTGTTGCGGGATTGAGTGGTTGAAAAACAACTCATCGGACGACGATAGTCATCCGACGAGTTGGTTTTACTATTGTATGGAGAACGTACTACACAGATAAGAAAAATACCTTTAAATAAAGCCCTGTTTTCAAAAAAATCGACGCTCCGCGGGTTAAAGTATAAAAGGTAAAAGGGTTAAAGTGACCAAGGGTTAGTACCGGGATAATCGAAAACCAAAATTGTTGAGCCGGTTACGCGAAATGTTCCTGCTGCGATATGAGACGCGGCAGAAGTAATCGTTGTTGAACCAAGACCCGCCACGACGCACGCGGATGTCCCTTTTCTCCTCATCGCCTTCCTCATTTGGTAATCCATTTTTAGGCAATTTTTCCAAATTAGTTGTCCATTTATCTTGACACCATTCCCAAACATTACCGCTCATATCGTAAAAACCCAATTCATTAGGCAATTTTAGTTTTACAGGTTTTGTTTCTCTATGACTATTTTTATTATACCAAGCAACTTCTTTTAAGTGATTACTACCAGCATATTGATAGCCATTTGATTGATTACCCCCTTCTGCTGCAAATTGCCACATTGCCTCTGAAGGCAATTGATAGTCCTTAAATTTTACGTCTTTGACTTTATTTAATTCTGTCAAAAAGGCAAAGGTTTTACTATCCTTATTTCCTCCAACTATATGTAACCAAGACACTCGTTCTACAGGTCGTTT
>CALFWI010000459.1 GCA_937928615.1 uncultured Saprospiraceae bacterium
ATCCGACCTATGGGGCGCACAAAAAGCAACCTATTTACCTCAATATATCGCCCTGCTACAACCTAAATTTGATATAGAATTTATTGATTGTTGCCAATTAGGAAAAGTTGATACTAGCAATTATACCCAAGATAATTTACACCAACAATTTGTCAATAGTGGAATAGCAAAAGCAGTAGAAAAGTTGTTGAAAAACTATCCACAAGCAGTCAATATATTAGCCTTTAGTATTGGCGGCACAATCGCGTGGAAAGCGAATTTAGCAGGCTTAAAAGTTCGAAATTTTCATGCAATTTCTGCTACTCGATTACGGTATGAAACGGAAAGGCCCAGTAGTCAAATTTATTTAGTTTATGGCGCATTAGATGCCTATCAACCACAACAAAATTGGTTTAATGATTTAAGGATTTCAGATTATACTATTTTTAAAGAGGAGGAACATGAACTATATCTAAAGCCGACGGTTATTCAACAAATTTGTGAAATACTACTCAAGTAATTGCGTTTGAGAGATGACTACTAAAACCTAATCTAGGTTACAGATTAATAAAGCAATAAAGAATCCGTTGGGAAACTAAATCCGTTGGGCAAAACAATTCTAGTCATGAAATATATCCTCTTCTTCTCGATACTCCTCCTCTTAATCATCGGTTTTATAATCATCCATATAGCAGCCCCTTATGTCATCCTACAACCACCAAGAGTCAACGGCAACATCACCCCTCAACAATTTGGAATAAAGCATGAATTAGTCAACATTGAAGTATCACCCAATCTTCACTTAAAAGGCTATTGGATACAAACTGCAACCGATACAGCAAGAGGCATTATTATCTTTGCCCACGGCGTTGGTGGCTGCAAAGAAAACTATCTAGGCGTTGCACAAAAATTAGCAAATAGAGGCATTGAATCCATTTTAGTTGATAGTCGGGCACATGGAGAAAGTGAAGGTTATTTCTGTACCTATGGTTTTTATGAAAGCCAAGACATTTCCAAAATCGTTGATTATATACAGGGTAAAAAACCTAATTTACCAATTGGCATTTGGGGAAGTTCAATGGGTGGAGCAACGGCTATTTTGGCATTAGCAAAAGAGAAACGATTACAATTTGGCTTAATCCAAAGTACATTTACAGAACTAGAACAAATTGTCTTCGATTATAAAAAGCGGATATTAAGAGGTATTGGCATTCGATTTTTATCCGATTATGTTTTAGACCGTGCAGGTATAATCGCTAATTTTACGCCAAAAGAAGTTCAACCAATTGAAGCCGTTAAACATATTGAACAGCCTATTATTATAGCGCACGGCGATGTGGACAAAAATATCTCCTACCGCTATGGGCAACAACTTTTTGATAATTTAAAAGCGGTGGATAAAGAATTTTATTTAGTGAAAAATGGTGGGCATATCGGTTTATGGGGCGCAGGTGGTCCAGCTTTTGAGAAGAAAGTGATGGGGTTTATTGAGCGACAGTTGTCCAAATAATCGGAACTATATCATCCCTTACTAAGGAGCATCGCCCCGCCCCTGCCTGTAGAATCGATAGTACATCAAATTCTTTAAGGAGCATCGCTCCGACACCGTTATAATGCTATTAGTTATCCACTTTAATCCAGTAATAACTACACCTAAACCTAAGGTTTTCTAATTTTATCTAAAAAATAGCAATTTTGACTAAAATTATTTTAAATTTGCTAAACCTTTAGTAACGACTATTGTTGCTAAATAAAACATCCAATAATAATAACCTTCAATAACGTCCATTTTTTTGACCACAAAAGAAAAAATAATAGAAACAGGTAGAACACAATTCAATGAATTGGGTTTTGGTGCACCAACGCTTTACCACGTAGCACAAGCAGCAAAAATTAGCCGAGGTAATTTGACCTATTATTTTAAAGATAAAGAGGCTTTATTAGAAGCGATTGTAGAAAAAATGTGGCTAAAATACAAACAAGGCCAAGCAGTTGCCACTCAGTTTCCTTCTTGGAATGTTATCAAAAAAAGTATCAAAGTCCTACACGACATACAAAAAGATTATTCCTTCATCTTTTTTGACAAACAAATTTTTGGGCATTCGAGAGTACAAGATATTCTCCAAAGAATAGAGTCAGATAGTATAAAAACCCAAATGTCCATGTTCTCTTTTTCCATCCAAATTGGGAATATGAAAAAAGAACCAACACCGGGGGCTTATCATAATATTTGCAAATCTATTTGGGTCACCGCTTTTTATTGGCATGTTTCTAAGACTTATTTTCCCACAAGAAAAGGGAGTTGGGAGGATGTCATGTGGTCTCTATTATTACCCAATTTTACAAAAAAAGGTAAAGACGCTTTTATAGATAAATTCGGAGAAGACTACCTACCTACTTTAGGTACTTCTTTAAAAGATTTTGAAAAAGAACAAATTGATTTTTAGGACGGTATACAGTTAACGATCAACGGTACACGGTTTGACATATAAATTGACAATTCATAATGACATATAACATCAACATCGGCGAGCAAACTTTTCCCCTAAAAAAAGAAGACCTATCTGCTTTAGACATGGTTCAAACTGCCGATAATCAATACCATATTCTTCAAGATGGACAAGCCTATCAAGCGGAATTAGAAACAGCTAATTTCAATGACAAGACCATGACCGTTAAAATTAACGGCAATAAATACGAAATCAACATTGAAGATAGCTATGACCAATTGGTCAAACAAATGGGCTTATCTACTACTGGTTCGCAAAAAATGACCAATGTCAAAGCACCAATGCCAG
>CALFWI010000460.1 GCA_937928615.1 uncultured Saprospiraceae bacterium
GTTGCCAAAGGCGCTAATTCTGTCTGTCCATATCCTTGGGCAAATTGTGCTTGCGATAAGGTATTCATCGCTTGAATCAAAACAGACTCTGTGATTGGCGATGCTCCATATAAAACAAACTGTAGCGAGGATAAATCAGCCGTTTTTACACTTGGGTCATTGATGACCATTTGAATCATCACCGGCACTAATAAAGCATGGGTCGCTTTTTGCTCATCAATCGCTTTTATCGTAGCTGCGGGGGTAAACATCGGAATAAAAACATGGGCTGAACCTGCTAACATGCCGCCTTGGGTCATCGCCCCATCTGCTAAATGAAACATGGGGGCTGCATGCAAAATTCGATGGTCGTCATTGATACCAATCAAAGTGACCAAAGCAATGGCACTTGCCCAAACATTCGCATGGGTTAACATTACTCCTTTTGGAAAGCCTGTGGTGCCACCTGTATAAAAAATACCCGCTAAATCATCATTTTTGCGATAAGCATCTGGTGCTGGTTGGTGCACTTGGATTAATTTTTCGTAATCCAACATGCCTTCTGGTAAGGTACCTTCTCCAATAAAAATAACTCTTTTTAAATTGACGCCTTTTTCTATTAATGCAGGCACCATCTTCGCAAAAGCATCATCTACCACCAATACCTCTACCCCTGCATCCTTCAAAGAATAAGCGTTTTCTGCTGCTGACCATCGTACATTCAAAGGAACGACACAAGCACCTGCCCACGGCACACTTAAATAATATTCAAAATATCTATCGGAATTAAGGGCTAAAATTGCTACTCGTTCTCCTTCTTGCACCCCCATACTTCTTAATGCGCCCGCAAATCGAGCGACTCTATCCTTTAATTGTGCCCAAGTATGTTGGCGGTCACCATTGATGGTTGCCAATTTTTGACCTCTTGTTTGTGCATTTCGATGCAAACTTTGTGTTAAATAGAACATATTTGATTAGGTTTTAAGTTTCGTTTTAAATTTTAAAATCGGTAGTTAGCATTTATTTAAGGTTGCTTAAAGAAAATATAGTGGTTGCTTTTATTGCTAAATCAAAAGCATCGAAAATAGCAATTTGCTTATCTTTTATGATTACTTCTTTTTGATATTTTCCATCCTTAAGTAAGCTGTAACATTCTAGTTGAGTATCAGGAATATTCAAAATCCAATATTCGGGAATACCTGCTTCTGCATATAAAGGAGCTTTGATTTTTCTATCTTTTTCTAGCGTAGAATTTGCCACTTCAATTACCAAATAAACATCTTTAGGAGTAGGGATGCGATTGATATAAAAATCTTTCCTACGTTTTAATACCATTAAATCTGGTTCAGGTTCTGAATGGTTATCTAATCGAACAGAACTTTGTACACGGATTTGTACTTTTTTTCCTAATAGTTCTTTTAATAGCTCATCCAATAAATCTACATAAGCTGGATGTTTGCTTCCAATTGGGCTCATTTCAATAATTTCTCCATTAATTAATTCAATCCTATCTTCTGGTTTTAAGATACCTACTTCCGCCATTTTATAGTACTCTCTAGCCGAAATTAATCTTTTTGCTAATAATACAGACATAAAAAGAGATTTTTATAAAAGTTAAACTATCGCTGTTATCTGCAATTTACAAATTTCCTCTCAATAATATAATTGAATTTAGCCCTTTATTTAATTTATTTGTTTAGCCTTCTCCCGCAAGACAAATTTCTGTGTCTTCCCTGTAGAAGTCTTTGGTAAATCTCCAAAAACAATCCGTTTTGGTGCTTTATAATGGGCAATTTCGGTACGCACAAAAGCAATTAAATCTGATTCTGTAACTGTTTTTCCAGGTTTTAAAGCGACAAAAGCACAAGGTGTTTCGCCCCATTTTTCATCTGCTTTAGCTACTACCGCAGCATCCATCACCGCAGGATGTTTGAATAAAGCGCCTTCTACTTCTATACTGGAAATATTCTCCCCACCAGAAATAATAATGTCTTTTGAGCGGTCTTTTAATTGAATATAACCATTCGGTAAAGTGACGGCTAAATCTCCACTATGGAACCAACCGCCTGCAAAAGCTTTTTCATTCGCTGCTGGGTTTTTCAAATAGCCTTTCATCGTATTATTCCCTCTGAATAATACTTCACCCATTGTTTCGCCATCAAAAGGGACTTGCTCTAATGTTTCTGGATGTGCGACTATTAAATCTTCAGAAACGTGATAAGTTACGCCTTGTGCGGCTTTGATTTCTGCTTGTTTAGCTGCGGGAAATTCATCCCAATCTGTATCCCAATCACAGAAAGTGGCAGGTCCATACGTTTCGGTTAAACCATAAACATGGGTAATTTCAAAACCATTTTGTGCCATCGCATCCAATACTGCCGCTGGTGGTGGTGCGCCTGCAACCATTCCTTTGACTAAATGCTTTTTCTTGGCCTTTAACTCGTCTGAAGCATTAGCAATCATACTGTGCACAATAGGCGCGCCGCAATAATGCGTGATATTTTCTTTTTCAATTAATTCATAAATCTCTTCTGCTCGAACAGCTCGTAGACAAATATTCGTTCCGCCAACTGCTGCTAGTCCCCAAGGAAAGCACCAACCATTGCAATGAAACATCGGCAATGTCCAAAGGTAAATTGGGTTTTTCGGCATTTCCCATGCTAGAATATTTCCCAAGGCATTTAGATAAGCGCCTCTATGATGAAAAACTACGCCTTTGGGATTTCCAGTTGTGCCAGAGGTATAATTTAAGGCAATTGCATTCCATTCGTCTGCGGGTAATTGCCAAGTAAAATTAGCATCTCCTTCTGCAATAAATGCTTCATAATCCATTCCTCCTAATCGTTCGCCGCCCGTTTCGTTTGGGTCAATAATATCAATGACTAACGGTTTATGTTTGACTAATTTTAGGGCTTCTTTAATCGTAGTGGCTGCCAAGGTATCGGTCAATAATATCTTGGTTTCCGCATGGTCCATCATAAAAGCAATGTTCTTCGCATCCAATCGAGTGTTAATCGCATGGATTACGCCACCTGTCATTGGTATCCCAAAATGCGCTTCGTACGTTTCTGGCGTATTATAGCCCAATACGGAAACGGTTTGTCCTTCTTTAATGCCATATCTCAATAAAGCAGAAGCTAATTGACGAGTCCGCTGATAGGTTTCTCTCCAAGTAAATCGTTTTTCTCCATAGACTACGGCTGTTTTATTAGGGTAAACATAAGCGGCTCTTTTGATAAAGGTTAGGGGAGAAAGGGCGGTGTAATTGGCTTGATTTTTATCTAAGCCTTGGTTGTATTGGTTGGTGGACATAGTAAGATTAACGTTATATTTATTTTTCAATAATAAGCGAAAGTAATTTATTTAAGGAAGTGGTCAAAATTTAAATGAGAAAATGTGCTTAAATAGCATGTCACAACTCAAAGAGTTGTGTTACTATTGCCAGTTCGAAAGTAACACAACTCTTTGAGTTGTGCCGCATATCGTTCAAAAAATGTCAACTAAGTACTCTGTCGAAAATAAGCGAACAACTTTTAAATTATTAGATAGCTGCTGGTTAGGATTTTTAATCCGACACCTTTATTCGCTCGCCTCTGGCGAGTTTAGAGCATCTATCTTTTGATAACCCAACTAAATAATACTTGCCAGAGGCAAGAAAAATAGAGGTGTCGGACTAAAAATCCTAACCAGCACCCTTTCTAATGAAAAATCAAATGCAGAACTACTAAAGATACTAATAAGACGACACCTGCCTTCGTCAATTGCGGAGAAGCCGATTGGTAAATATCTTTTAATGGCCGCATGCCTTTTTGGAAAAATGCAGGAATGGCAATTAATAAAAAGCCCGTCGCAATCACTAAACTTGCTCGCACAAAATAATTGAGGTCAGGGAAATAATTTTCCAAAAATAAATGAGAAAAGAAAGTACTAATAAACCCGACAATCACTAATCTATAATTGGGTTTTAAGACAAAGCCTGCTGTACAAATTAAGACCACAATACCTGTGATGATATAATAACGCAATTCATTTAAAGTATGGGTAAAGGCGACTTCCACCGCCGAAAATTTAGAATACAATAAAATCAATCCCATTCCTACACCTGTAAATAAAGTCACTAAAATAGTCTGCCTA
>CALFWI010000461.1 GCA_937928615.1 uncultured Saprospiraceae bacterium
GTGCTGACGGTAAAGATGGAGCAGTAGGACCAGCAGGACCAGCAGGAGGACCAGCAGGACCAGCAGGACCAGCAGGTGCTGATGGAGCAAACGGTAAAGATGGTGCTAACGGTGCTGACGGAGCTAACGGTGCTGACGGTAAAGATGGTGCTAACGGTCAAGCAGGACCAGCAGGACCAGCAGGACCAGCAGGTGCTAATGGTCAAGACGGTGCTAATGGTCAAGACGGTGCAGCAGGCCCACAAGGACCACAAGGTGCAACAGGCGCAGCAGGCGCTGACGGCGCTGACGGCGCTAAAGGAGCAACTGGCCCAGTAGGTCCAGCAGGAGCACAAGGACTAGCAGGCCTCGCAGGTTCAACAGGCCCAGCAGGTCCACAAGGACCTTCAGGTTCTAGAGGACCACAAGGACCAGCAGGACCAGCAGGTGCACAAGGAGCAGCAGGTAGTGTTAATGCTAAGAGAGGAGAATTCTTGATTCCAGCATGGGATGCAGTACAAGTATCTAACTTAGGTAAGTTCCAAGATGATTGCTTTAAAACAGTTTCTTGGACAATTGATGCTTTAAATGCTCCAGGTGATGGAAATCATGCAGGTATGACTATTACCTACAGATTTGATGACCTTAACCAAACGGCATTAAGCAACTTTGTACAAGCAATTAATAGATACTCTGATAGTACAAGATGTAAAGTAAACTTCTCTATTAATATTAAGAAGGTTACTTCTCGTTCTATCACAGTGAACGTAGCGAGAATGGATAGTGAAAAAGTGTGGTCAGACACATTCAGTTTCCACTATTCAATGTTCTTCTAAATAAAACATAATCTGGAGGAGGTTTTCGGACCTCCTCCAACCATGTTCTTTCGAGGACATTTTTAGATTAATTGATTTTATTTAGTGTTTTCTAAAAATATTAATATGCTTAGAATGAAAAATATTTTATCAGGTTTGGCTTTATTATTAGCTATGAGCTTAAATGCCCAATCTTCCAAGTTTTTTGGGGAGATTTATGTTCCTGATAATGCATCGATTTCTATTTTTAATAAGCATACTTTTCATGATGGAAGTAATGGTATTTACCCTGGTGTTGTCGCAACTGAGCGGGAAAACAAAAAGGGGTATATCAACTTTATCTACGGTAGTAGTTGGGTGGGTGCATCTGATATGCAGCATGTAGACGGTTATGTGAAGGTTTATCACAATGAGTCTTTTATTTTCCCTATTGGGGCAAATAGTAAATTTAGACCTGTTGCGATTTCTGGAGCAGCTCGTACAAGCGCAGCGTATTATGATAATAACCCAAGCTTTATCAATGAAGAAGGTACTGCAAAAATGGAACCATTGCTCTCTCAAATTAGTGAGGTAGAGTACTGGGATGTTGATGGAGCATCTAGAACACAAGTGACTTTAACTTGGGATGCGGCAAGTAATATTGAATCGTTGACAGCAAGTGATTTGAATAGACTTACGGTTATTGGATGGAGAGGCAATCAGTGGGAATTAATTCCTTCTTCGATTGATCGGTTTACTTTAGACCAATCTTCTTCTCGTAATTTAATGGGGTCTGAAATCGCTAGCTTTTCAGCTGGTTCTATTACTACCAATGAAGCTATTAAGCCAGGAGATTATGATTATCTTACTTTGGGTACACTTAGTTCCGATATTGTTGGAAAAGTGCAAACTCAATTTGATGTTTATCCTAATCCAATTAGCTTAACAGTAAGTCCAAGTTTAAATTACCAATTCTCTTCTGAAAAAGGTGGTGTTATTAGACTTTATGGTCCTAATAATAGCTTAATTCTAGAGAAGGTAGTTACTGGGGAAAGAGGCGTAATTAGTCTTGAAAGCCCAATCGGTCAAGCTGGTGTTTATGTAATTGGCGTTGTTGATAATAACGGTAGTTCTAAATATCAGAAGTTAGTAGTGGTAGAGCAATAATTTATTGCTCTTAACTATTATTGTTAAAGGGCTTGTATGCATTGCATACAAGCCCTTTTCTTTTTTGTCTGTATTTACAGAAAACTTAACTTCAATTCTCTTTATAATAAATTGTATTTATTTAGCAAAGGGCTTAGCGCATGGGCAGAAGTGCGTAAAACAAGTAGATAGCTGAAAATTGTTAAGATTTATAACAAAAAAATTTCAAAATACAAATAGATTTTTCCTTTTCCTACGCCCAATACCTTTGGCGGAATAGTAACAAGAAATTTATCAATAAGACAATATTGCTTATCAGTTAAACGAACTGAGTTTCCAAAAAATTACAAATGTCTCGTCTGACTGCTGACAGAAAAAATTGCCCATCATTCCTTCGGGGTAGAATTATCATTTCTTATGGTCTGACTTCTATTAATTTGTTGCTAAAAATCATTTTCCTAAAGGAATTCGAATACCCACTCCAATGACAGGTTGATTATTAAAACCAGTGTCAAAAATAGGCTGAAAGCTAATGTCATCATCTACATTAAAATCCTTAAGGTGAGCGTCCACAAAAGCATCTCCCGCTGAAATTAAATAAAAGCCAATCAAGCCAATCCAAGAAAGTTGTCTGTTTTTATCAAAAGAATTTCTTTGCGCTTCTATCGCATTATCTGGTATATTAAGTCCTCCAAAAGGATCTTCCATATTCGTCACTGTTCCATTTCTGATTGCTAACGACAAGACCAATTTTTTATATTCGGTCGTATTATGCTTAATAGAATAAATAACACCACCTAGTGCACCATATACTAATGGTAGTTTCCAATATTTTTTATTATAAATTTGGCCCATTCCAGGAACAATGGCTAAAAGCACCGCTTTTTTGGGGGATGGATAGTCTTTTTTTAAAAAATTTTTAAATGCTTTTTTTGGCTTGGCTTTTATCGTATCTGAAATGGGGATAGGTAAGGTATCTACTTTACTATATAAATCATCTTGCGCTTTGGCATCAAGTAGACTAATTAATAGCATGGTTAAAAATAAAGCGATTCTAATCATTTATATACTATTTTACACTTTTCTAAGCCCAACTTTTGCGCCTTCTGTCAACATAAACTCAAAAGCAGCGTCATAATCATTACTAATAACGCCATCTAAAATAGCTTCTCTAATCGCATTTTTTATCACGCCAACTTGTCTAGACGGAGAAATACCAAAGGTTTCCATAATCATTTCTCCTGTAATGGGTGGTTGCCAATTACGGATGTGGTCTTTTGCTTCAATTTCCTTTAGTTTGTCTCGAACCAATTCGTAATTAGCTAAATAACGAGCAACTTTTTTAGAATTTTTAGAAGTAATGTCCGCTTCACACAAGATCATTAAATCTTCTAAATCGTCTCCTGCTTCAAATAATAAACGACGAATAGCGGAATCTGTAATGTTTTCTTTAGTTAAAGAAATTGGCCGTAAATGTAAACGCACCAATTTTTGAATATATTTCATTTTATGGTCCATCGGTAGTTTCAACCTACGGAAAATACGAGGGGTCATTGTAGCACCTAATGCTTCGTGTCCATGAAAAGTCCAACCATGTTTTGGCTCAAACCTTTTGGTGGGTGGTTTGGCAATATCATGCATAATTGCCGCCCAACGTAGCCATAAATTATTGGTTTTTTTACAAATGTTATCTAGGACTTCTAGCGTATGATAAAAATTATCTTTGTGCCCTTTTCCGTCTTTATAATCGACTCCTTGTAAGGCAGCCATTTCAGGGAAAATAATTTTTAATAAACCGGTATCAAACAACATTTTAAAACCAACGGAAGGCGTAGGACTTAAAATAATTTTATTGATTTCTGTAATGATCCGTTCTTTAGAAATAATATTGATTCTATTTTTATACTTAGATAATGCCTCGTAAGTATTGCTTTCAATAGCAAAACCTAATTGGGTGGCAAATCGAATGGCTCGTAACATTCTCAAGGGGTCATCGGAAAACGTTTTGCCAGGTTCTAAGGGGGTTTTAATGGTTTTAGATTCAAGATGTGCCAAACCACCAAAAGGGTCAATAATATGTCCAAAACTTGCGCCTGTCAGCCCCACTGCCAAAGCATTAATCGTAAAATCTCTACGGTTTTGGTCATCTTCTAATGAACCTTCCTCTACGGTTGGTTTGCGAGAGTCGTGTCGATAAGATTCTTTTCTTGCACCTACAAATTCTATTTCCAAATCTTTACACTTTAACATCGCTGTTCCAAATCGCTTATAAACGACGACTCTTGGAATTGGGTGCATTCTAGAGGCCACGTTTTGGGCTAAACGAATCCCATTGCCTACACATACAATGTCCATATCTTTGGAAGGGCGTGCTAATAAACGGTCTCGAACATAGCCACCGACCACAAAAGTAGGATAGTTTAGTTCGGTAGCTGTTTGCTCGATTAAGGTAAATATTTCTCGCTCGTGTGGTTGTATATTAAATACCAAGAATATAAAAGTTATTAAAAGTTATTAAGAGATATTGGAGGTTATTAAGTACTTCGTATTGATTAATTCGGTAAATTTTAGGAAATGGATTTTTTCGATATATTTTCTTTAAAAATCAGTGCATAGCACCGTTATGGGCTTATTTTTAAAGGGACTATATCGGAAAAAGAGACTTATAAAATGCCGAATTAATTGATGTGAGGTACTTAAAGGCTATTGGAGCTTATTGGAAGTTACTAAGCGCATAAAAAGTAACCTCCAATAACTTCTAATAACTCCCCATAACCTCAGAATACCTTTCTTTGATTTGATTAAAAGTTTCCAAAATTTCTTCTGGATTGTGACTTGTCACTAATTTAGTTCTATAGGGCTTAATATGGGGGAATCCTCTGAAATAATTGGTATAATGTCTACGCATTTCTAAAATACCTAAGGTTTGTCCTTTCCATTCAATAGAGTGGGCAAAATGCTGTTTGGCCGCCGCCACTCTTTCGGCAACTGTCGGTGGAGGTAATATTTCCCCTGTTTTAAAGTAATGTTTAATTTCTCTAAAAATCCAAGGATATCCAATACTTGCTCGACCTATCATTATGCCATCTACATTATAGCGTTCTCGATATTCTTTTGCTTTTTGGGGTGTTTTAATATCTCCATTGCCAAAAATAGGAATTTTAATGCGCGGATTTTCTTTTATTTTACCAATTCTTGTCCAATCTGCTTCCCCTTTATACATTTGTTTACGAGTACGACCATGAATAGACAATGCTTTGATGCCCACATCTTGCAAACGCTCGGCTACTTCTTCAATAAACATAGTCTTTTCATCCCAACCCAATCGAGTTTTAACAGTTACAGGTAAATTCGTAGATTTTACCACTTGTTCCGTTAACTTGACCATTCTAGGAATATCCTGCAAGATACCCGCACCACACATTTTGCTAACTACTTTTTTGACAGGACAACCAAAGTTGATATCTAAAACTTCTGGTTTTGCTGCCTCCACAATTTCTGCGGCTCGCATCATCGAATCAATCTCTGCGCCAAAAATCTGAATACCAATCGGCCGTTCTTCAGGATAAATATCTAGTTTTTGTACACTTTTAGTCGCATCTCTTATCAATCCTTCGACAGAAATGAATTCTGTGTACATCATATCGCAACCTTGTGCCTTGCATAAAGCACGAA
>CALFWI010000462.1 GCA_937928615.1 uncultured Saprospiraceae bacterium
AGGCTAAAATGGTCAAATTTCTAGAAAGCATTCGACCTATTTTCCCTTTTTTGAATCAATTGCATTTAACGGTAAAATCGGGCAATTCTTTTCCACATTCGGCAGGAATTGCTTCTTCTGCTTCTAGTATGAGTGCTTTGGCTTTATGCTTATGTACGCTAGAAGATGAATTATTTCAAACTTTGCAGGATGATGCATTGTTTGATAAAAAAGCATCTTATGTAGCAAGATTAGGTTCGGGAAGTGCTTGTCGGTCTATTTATGGCGGTATGGCAGCATGGGGAGAGACTTCTGCCATCATTGGGTCTTCTAATGAATATGCGGTTCCCTTTGAAACGGAAATGCATGACATTTATAAAAATTTCCATGACGATATTTTGATTGCTAGTAAAGGTGAAAAAAGTGTTTCCAGTCGGGCAGGACATGCTTTGATGGAAGGTAATGCTTATGCCGCTCCTCGATATCAACAAGCGAATGACCGAATGCAACGACTGGTGGAAGTTTTGAAAAATGGAGATGTAGAAACATTTGGTACGATTGCGGAAAATGAAGCTTTAACCTTACATGCTTTAATGATGACTTCTGACCCATCTTATATCTTGATGCGTCCGAACTCCTTGAAAATGATTGAATTAATCCGAGAGTATAGGGCAACTACTAAACACCCCATTTATTTTAGTTTGGATGCAGGGCCTAATTTACATGTGTTGTATCCAGAAAACATTATTCACGAAGTTCGGCCTTTTATTGAAGAAAAATTAGTCCCACTTTGTGAAGAAGAAATGTGGATTTCGGATTGGGTTGGAGAAGGTCCGGAACAATTGGATGTGGCTTAGGAACTGATTTTAATAAGAATATTTCCATTTCTTTAAATCAAAGATTATGAAAAAATTATTGTTCTATTTTGCTTTTTTGTTGATTAGTGTATCGTCTTATGGTCAAGAAAACACCATTGAACCTTTTACCATCAATCCTGAATTTGACAAAAAAATAAGTAGTACCATTCATTTTACGATACCAACAATGAGCGTGACTACGCTAAAAGAAGAAATGGATCAAGTGTATATTTTGGATGCAAGAGAAAAACAAGAATATAACATTAGTCATATTCCCAATGCCAAATATATTGGACATAGTAAAATGGAAACAGACAACTTAAAAGACATTCCAAAAGATGCTAAAGTAGTCGTTTATTGTTCCATCGGTTATCGAAGTGAGGAAATTGGAGAAAAAATGCGCCAAGAAGGATTTACCAATGTACATAACCTGTATGGTAGTATCTTTGAATGGGTCAATAATGATTTTCCTATAGTTAATAAAGAGGGGCAACAAACTAAGCAATTACATACTTATGATAAAAATTGGAGTCAGTGGGTCGAGGAAGGAAAAGCGGAGAAAGTTTGGTAAACTAGTGGTTCAACAGTTCCTCATCAATTGATTTTACATGAAAAAAATATTATTCCATTTTTCTTTTTTGTTAATTGCCATCACTAGTTGTGCGCAAATACCTGAGGTACGACCAGCAACTGTTAATCCTGCATTTGACCAAAAAATTAGTCAAACGATTAGTTTCACGGTACCCACAATGAGTGTCCAATCCTTAAAAGAAACAAAGGAAAAAGTATATATTTTGGATGCTAGAGAAAAAGAAGAATATGATGTTAGCCATATTCCCAATGCTCAATATATTGGATACAATCAGTTAGAAAATTCGGTATTGACTAGTATTCCTAAAGATGGTAAGGTCGTCTTATATTGCTCGATAGGCTACCGAAGTGAGAAAATAGGAGAAAAACTACGTAAAAAAGGCTTTACCAATGTCCATAACCTCTATGGTAGTATTTTTGAATGGGTCAATCAAGATTATGAGGTAGTAGACAAAAACGGTCAAACTACTCAAAAAGTACATACTTATAATAAAAATTGGAGTCAATGGGTGGAAGCAGGAAAGGCAGAGAAAATCTGGTAAAAGCAAGCAATGAATTAATTTGTATTCCTCTTCGTAAATACTTCTTCACCAATTAGAATATCGAACTATCTAATCTATTTCGTGCAATTTGCATCCATCTCCACATAGGCACTCTTCCTACTATTTCCTTCTTTAAAAATTTCTTTTTTAAATCGGATTCGTTTAGCTTTGGCAATTAAATTTTATAAAAACGCTTTAAAATTGTCAAAACTAACCAATATCATTATGTTAAGATTATTCCCTTTGCTTCTCTTCATTTGCTTTTTCACCACTTTAAAGGCTCAGCATACGCTTATCCTACCAGTACAGGAAAGAGCACAAGTAATCGACGAAATTTTAGAAGACCGTTTGGATAATTTACTCCCTACTTTAATGCGTAGGGAAGGTATTGATATGTGGGTCATTATTTCCAGAGAATATAATGAAGACCCTGTCATGAAAACGATGTTGCCAAGTACTTGGTTATCCGCTAGACGAAGAACGATTATGGTTTTCTACGATAAAGGTGGAGATACGCCTTTAGAAAAAATTGCCATCGCTCGTTATGATGTCGGTAAATTACTAAAAGGCGCTTGGGATTTAAATGTTTTCCCCGACCAATGGGAAGCTTTAATGGAAGTGATAAAAGAAAGAAATCCAACAAAAATTGGCATTAATAAATCAGATTATTTTGCTTTAGCAGATGGTTTAGTCGATACCGAACACGAGCAATTCATGGCAAAATTACCGACTGGTTTTAAAGATAAAGTCATTTCGGCAGAAAGATTGTCTATTGCTTGGTTGGAAACTCGTTCAGAAAAAGAATTGCAGATTTATCCGATGATTTGCCATTTAGGACATAAGATTTTACAAGAAGGTTTATCTGAAAAAAATATTCATCCTGGGGTCACGACTACCACAGATGTAGAATGGCAATTGCGTCAGTTAGTCATTGATTATGGCTTAAAAACATGGTTTCATCCTTCTGTTTCTGTGCAAAGGGCAGCCGAAGGTAACCAAGAATTCTTGCGGTCTTTTTCTCGTCGACCTGACCACGAAGTTATTCGTCAAGGAGATTTACTGCATGTAGATTTTGGCATTACTTATTTGCGACTAAACACAGACCAGCAACAACATTTTTATGTGTTAAAAGCCAACGAGAATGAGACGGAAGTTCCAGCCTATTTGCAAGCCGCATTAAAAAATGGCAATCGCTTACAAGACATTTTGACCAGTCAATTTTCCGCAGGCAAAACAGGGAATCAAATGCTCTTAGCCGCTTTGGAACAAGCCAAATCAGAAGGTATTAATGGTTCTATCTATACGCACCCAATTGGCTTACACGGACATGCTGCTGGCCCAGCTATTGGCATGTGGGACAAACAACAAGGGGTTAAGGGAACTGGAGATTATCCATTATTTCCTAATACCGCTTATTCAATCGAATTATTTGCCGCTACAGATGTACCAGAATGGGGTAAATTAGTACGAATTATGCTGGAAGAAGATGGCGTTTATGCTAAGGATGGATTTTATTTCTTGGATGGAAGAATGGAAGAAATTTTGTCTATTCCACGTAGTCGGTAATACAGTTACCAGTTGCCTGTTGTAAAAACGAAACAGGCAACTGGCAACAACCGGTAACCGGTAACCGTTAATTAATCACATTCTTAAATCGGGGTCGTTTAGGGGCAATATCCCCTAATCGTTCCTTTCTATTTTTTTCGTAATCTGAGTAATTGCCTTCAAAAAAGACGACTTCACTATTATTTTCAAAAGCCAAAACATGTGTGGCTAAACGGTCAATAAACCAACGGTCGTGAGAAATAATAACTGCACAGCCTGCAAAATTATCAATCGCTTCTTCTAGGGCTCTTAAGGTATTGATATCAATATCATTGGTCGGCTCATCTAATAAAATTAAGTTGCCACCATTTTTTAAGGTCATGGCCAAATGGACACGATTTCGTTCTCCACCTGATAAAACCCCTAATTTCTTCTGTTGGTCGCCGCCGCCAAAATTAAATTTACTTAAATAAGCTCTGGCATTTACTTCTGAATTCCCTACTTTTATGATGTCATTCCCTCCAGAAATCACTTCATAAATTGTTTTTTCGGGTAATAAATCTTTATGACTTTGGTCTACATAAGAAACGTCTACTGTTGGGCCAATCGTTACTTTTCCTTTATCAGGCTGTTCTAACCCCATAATAATTTTAAATAACGTACTCTTACCAACTCCATTCGCGCCAACTACGCCAACAATGCCGTTCCTTGGTATAGAAAAGGTTAAATCCTCATACAATAATTTGTCACCATAGGCTTTGCTAATCCCTTCTACTTCTACCACAACATCCCCCAAACGTTCACCGGGAGGAATAAATAATTCCAACTTCTTCTCTTTGTCTCTCACATCTTCATTCGCTAATTTATCATAAGCGCTCAAACGTGCCTTGCCTTTTGCTCGACGACCTTTTGGTGCCATTTTTACCCACTCTAATTCTCGTTGTAAGGTTTTTCTACGCTTACTTTCCGTTTTTTCTTCTTGTGCTAAACGGTTCGCTTTTTGCTCTAACCAAGAAGAATAATTCCCTTTCCAAGGAATCCCTTCTCCCCTATCTAATTCTAAAATCCAACCCGCTACATTATCTAAGAAATACCTATCGTGCGTTACAGCGATAACTGTTCCAGGGAAATTTTGTAAATATTGCTCTAACCAATGGACACTTTCCGCATCCAAGTGATTGGTAGGCTCATCTAATAATAAAATATCTGGATTGCTTAACAATAATCGACATAAAGCCACTCGGCGACGTTCTCCTCCAGATAAAACGGCTACTGATTTATCATCAGGTGGGCAACGCAAGGCATCCATCGCTGTATTCAAGCGATTGTCTAATTCCCAAGCGTTTAGATGGTCTAACTTATCTGTTAGCTCCCCTTGCTTTTCAATGAGTGCATTCATTTCATCGTCACTCATAGGCTCAGCGAATTTAGCATTCAATTCCTCATAAGCTTTTAAGGTATCGACCACTTCTTTCACCCCCTCTTCTACTACCTCTCGGACGGTTTTATTTTCATCTAATGTTGGTTCTTGCTCTAAATAACCAATTTTATAATCCTTGTCAAAAACTACATGGCCTTCAAAATTGGTATCTATGCCTGCAATAATTTTTAATAAAGAGGATTTACCAGAACCGTTCAATCCCAAAACCCCAATTTTTGCACCATAAAAGAAGGATAACCAAATATTTTTCAGTACTTGTTTTTTAGGAGGGTACGTTTTCGTGACCCGTTCCATAGAGAAAATTACTTTTTCGTTAGACATTTTATCTGTTTTACATGAACTCAATCCATTTAAATAGTTGAGTTTAAACAATGAATATTCAATGAAAGGAGCAAAGATAATAATTTGTTACTAAGTGGAAAACATCAAAATAGAAGCACTAATTTTACAATTAGACGATTGTAAAAAAGAATGAATATTAAAAATATACCTAAAAAATAGTTTAATTAATTAATTGATTCTAAAATATTTAAATTGCTCCATCTTCTATTTTTAAAAAAAGCTCTACTTTGTTTTCATACATGAGCACTGACAATATTTTTGAATTCATCAGTTAATGTAAAATATATTATATTTTCAAATATACATTATCGTAAATTTAGATTCAATGCTTAAAAGCATATAATAGAGGATAAAATGCGATAAATAACTAATGAATATATTTTATTCAAATACATTTTATTTAATCACCTTAACAATCCTCCCTAAAAACTTCATTTATTAATTGTATGTTTGCAACAAATGGAATATATTTG
>CALFWI010000463.1 GCA_937928615.1 uncultured Saprospiraceae bacterium
TAGAAATTCGGAAAATAAATAAAAAACAAAGGTAGGAAGGAGATTTTAATAATTAAGTGATGTGCGTCACAAAAAATGAAGCAAACTTTCAAAGCGGCTCATAGACAGTAGGCAGTAAACAGTGGCAGTAGGCAGTTAAGCCCTTGATTTTCAAATCTGGAATTTTATGCAAACACAGTTAACTGAACAGCCTCGATACTTAATAACCGATAACATCAACTAGGTTTTGCGTAATATGCTACGGATAATCTTTGTTTGTTTGCTTATTGAAAGCTATATAAAAAAGTGCTTCTGAAAAACTCAGAAGCACTTTTTTTATTGAGTGAATTAGAAATGTTTTAGCACATCAAATACTATAACTAGCCAAAAATGAATATTTTTGTCACTTTTGGCTGATTATAAAAATTATTTTCATCCTCGTACCTGCCCATCCCCCCGAACAATCCACTTATAACTAGTCAATTCCTGCAAAGCCATTGGTCCACGAGCATGCAATTTTTGCGTACTAATCCCAATTTCTGCCCCCATTCCAAATTGTGCCCCATCCGTAAAAGCCGTAGAAGTATTGGCGTAAACAACTGCCGCATCTACATTTTTTAAGAAATAATCGACTACTTCGGTATCCTCTGCTATTATAGCCTCACTGTGTTTTGAGCTAAATTCAGCGATGTGGTCTAAAGCTTCCTCTATATCATTGACCGTTTTAATGGATATTTTCATCGATAGAAACTCTGTTCCAAAACTATCTTCATTGGCAGGATGTAATAAGTCCGCTCGATAAGTGTTTTGTAAATAGGGTAAGGATGCTTCATCTGCATAAACGATACATTCATGCACTTTGTCCATATTGCTCATAATCGTAGGCAATGCTGATAAACGGTCTTTGTGAATCACCAAACAATCTAAGGCATTACAAACACTTACTCTCCTAGCTTTCGCATTTTCTACGATTGCTTTTCCTTTGTCAATAGCTCCACTTTTATCAAAATAAGTATGCACGATACCTGCGCCTGTTTCAATGACGGGTACTTTAGAATTTTCTCTTACAAAATTAATCAGCCCTTGGCTGCCTCTTGGAATAATTGTATCCACATCATCTACGGCTTCTAAAATATATTTTAAAGCTGCTCTTTCGCTTGGGGCTAAATAAACGACCTCTTCTAAACCATACTTTGCCAAGACTTGATGAATAATCTTGACAATGGCAATATTAGAAAAATGTGCATCTCTACTCCCTTTTAAAGCGGAAGCATTACCTGATTTAAAACAAAGCGAAAACACATCAAAAGTAACATTGGGGCGAGATTCAAAGACAATACCTATAACCCCCAAAGGAACGGTTGTTTTGGTCATTACCAAACCATTGGGTACCGTTCTACTATCTAATACTTTATTTAATGGGGTCGGTAAATTGGCCACATTTCTAATATCCTGCGCAATCCCTGCTAACCTTGCCTCATCTAAGAGTAAGCGGTCATACTTGGGGTCTTTGGGATTCATTCGGTCTAAGTCCTTTTGATTTTCTGTTAGAATATAAGTTGTATTTTCTAGTGTTAAATCTGCTACTTCATTTAGAATGGCATGAATCTCTTCATCCGATAAGCGGATTAATTTTCTACTAGCCTTGCTTAATTGTTTTAAGTCTTCGATGATATTAACGTCTAAAGTTACCATTTTGTATTACGGTTTATGGTACACAGCTTGCTCCGATAACAATCGGAGGAGAACGGTACACGGTTGGCAATGTAAAAGATTTAGGTTTTAACTGGAAAGGAAGGATACAAGCAAGATTATAAAAATCTGCCTATTAACGCAAGTTTTCATAAGGTCATCTTGTAAAATAATTTGTGATGACTGAGCTATTACCAAGCAGTCTCAATAAGTATAGGGTGGCACTACTAGAAACAAGCCAAAATAAAAAAGAGCGATTGAAAATATCAACCACTCTTTTTTGTATATCGTTCCAAAAGCTATTTAAAATAGCCTTTATCTACTAATAAAATTTAGCACGTAAATCTTCTACTTCGGCATTCTTTTTCATTGCTTGCATCAAACGAGCAGTTACTTGAGTCTGTACGGTAGAAGAATTATTTTTTCTTAATTGAGGGATATTAAATGCGGTACCAACTGCTGGCTTGTCCGTTAACTTCACTATATACACACCACTAGTTCCAACGATTGGCTTAGAAACACCATTTACTGCCGTATTAAAAGCAGTCGCAATTACTTCTGGTTCATTCCCTAAACCTTGTACAAAAGTAGCATCAAAAGTAACATCTTTCGCATTTTCTACTTCTCCATCAAATTGAGCTGCAATGGCATTTAAATCACTGCCAGATATTTTAGCTTTTAACGCCTCTCCCTTCTTTTGATTTCTGACAAAGCCTTCAATTTCGTCTTTAATACTTGCTACAGAAGGCATTCCTGCATCTTCTACGCCCGCTAATGCAGCTACTACATATTTATTGACATACAACTCAACTGGGTCTTGGAAAGAGTATACACTTGCCGAAACACCACCAACTTCTGAGTTAGCATCATACGCAAATTTTACAATGTCTCTAGCATCTGTACCGCTACCTAAATTTCCTACTGAAAAATCATTCGCTTTTAAAGCACCAGAATTTTCTACTGTTAAAGTGCCACTCTGCGCGACTGCCGCTTGCATCGCTTCGGTAGTTCTATTTTTAGATAAGAAAGTATTCGCTTCTTCGAAAATTGCATTTTGCGTATCTTCACTAGGCGTAATAGATTGTCCAATTAAAGCAATTTTTACTCGCTCTGTTGTTTCTCTTGACCGCTTCAATGGCTCAATTAAGTGCACACCGTAAGTTGTTCTCGCCTTATATAGTTTACCAATTTGTCCGTTCAACATTACATCTTGGTATTCTGGTACAAATTGATTAACAGGTATTTTTTCGTATAATCCACCTTTAGCTGCACTTCCTTGGTCTTGGCTTAATGTTTTTGCCAATTCTGCAAAATCACCACCTGCTTCGATTACTGCTTTGATACTATCAATTTTAGCATCTGCTGCAGCAAAACTTGCAGCATCAGTCGCATTAATTAAGATGTGTCGAGTATCAGAAGAATCTGCTAGTGCTTTTCGTTCCATTACTTTGACAATCTGATAAGACTTCCCTTCTAAGTAAGGGCCATATACTTTTCCTACAGGTGTAGACAATACGGCATCTTGGATAGATACAGGCAAATCAGCCGCTGCCAACCAAGTTGGATTAACTTGACCGTAATTATTCTCTACAAAAATCGTATCGTTAGCAGTAGATTCAAATCCAGCAATTAAATCTGATAATTGGTCTCTATAACTGGCAGAATCCGCTGCGGTTGGTAAAACATCAAATGCAACATAATTGACTCTTCTAGTCTCTTCTGTTGTCATGTAAGTTCCTTTGTTCGCTGCTAAGTAGCTAGAGAAGTCTGCATCTGTTAAACTGATTTCACTATCATCAACTTCTGTAAAAGGAACTTTTACAAAATCAAAAGCAATACGTTGTGTTTGGTCGCCGTAAGTTTGTTCTACCATCCAAGTTGGGGTATACAAACCTTTTGAAACCATTGTATTTAATTTAGATTGTAATCTATCTTTAATGATTTCTTTTTCTTGGTGTGCCCAAAATCGCTTTTGTTCAGGTTGGATAGTACCATCCTGAATTTGTTGGCGAAATTGATTTAAGCTCGCTACATCTACCGCACCCGTCTGTGGGTTTCTGAATCGGTTGATAATCACAGGGCTTTTGTTTGCGCCAAATTGTAAGTCAATTAACTCATCTCGGCTTACGTTTAATCCTAAAGCATCTGCTTGCTTTGAAACAATTGCCTCTTCTACGAAGTAGTTCCACAATTGACTTCTTCTTGCAAAGACATCTCCTGAGCCAGAGTACAACATACTCTCAACGCCTTGAAATTCATTCCAATCAACTGTTTTACCTTCTACCTTTCCCATTGCCAAGGAAGTAACTGCACCGCCTCTATTTCCAGCAGAAGTCATGTCCATAATAATGAACGCTGCTAATGCCAAACCAATGACAAGAATTAATAGCCAGCTATTTTTCCGAATCGTTCCTATAAGTGCCATCTGTCTAAATCAATTTTTTTGTTGTAAATTAAATCTGTTTCTACTCGAAACTTTTGTTATTTTAGCTATTCTTTTTATTCTGAAATCTAAACTCAAAAAGTATTGATAACCAATTAAATATAGTCTTATACTTTTTAATTTTTTATTTTAAAATACTACTTTTTTAAAAAGCTTTGCAAATTTAAGCACAATAACCCGTAAAATCAATCATGTAGTGATAAGTGATTGGTGATTAGTGATTAGTAATGCCCATAAATCCCTAAAATCAACAAATCAGTTCCCTATTTAAATTGATATTTCTAGTCTCCAAGCTATAAATCAGTATCTAGTCGTCTCCTGACGACTCATATTACGAGAATTTAGCTAAAGTCTGACTGCTGACTTCTCAAGTCTTAATCTACTAATTCTCGACAGGCTCGATACAAATCTTTCCAATCTTTTCGGTCTTTTACCACTGTTTCCAAATACTCTATCCAAACCGTTTTATCTTGGACAGGGTCTTTGATAATTGCTCCTGTAATACCTGCCGCTAAATCTGCTGCTTTTAATTCTCCATCACCGAAATGTGTCGCCAAAGCTTGTCCACTATTGATTACTGAAATTGCTTCTGCCGTACTTAAAGTACTACTAGGCGATTTTAGTTTCGTTCGATTATCCTCGGTCTTTCCAGTACGTAGTTCTCTAAAAATGGTTACTAAGCGTTGGATTTCTTTCATTGGTGCAGGCAAACTTGGTACCTCTAAGGCTTTCCCTAACTTTTCTACCCTATTTTTCACAATCGCTACTTCCGCTTCTAATTCAGCTGGTAAAGGCAAAACAACGGTATTAAATCTTCTTCGCAAAGCACTTGACAATTCGTTCACTCCCTTATCTCTGTCATTTGCGGTTGCTATCACGTTAAACCCTTTATTCGCTTGTACTTCGGTATTTAATTCGGGAATAGGTAAGACCTTTTCTGATAATAAAGTGATTAATGTGTCTTGTACATCCGATGGAATTCTAGTCAATTCTTCTATTCTAGCAATTTTTCCTTTCTGCATCGCCGTCATCATTGGGCTGGCTACCAAAGCACCTTTAGTTGGTCCTTCCGCAATTAGTTTGGCGTAATTCCAGCCATACCTCAATGTTTCTTCACTCATCCCTGCTGTACCTTGCACCAATAACGTAGAGTCTCCAGAAATAGCTGCTGCCAAATGTTCCGACACCCAGGTTTTTCCTGTCCCAGGAATCCCCATTAACATCAAGGCCCTATCGGTTACCAAAGTTGCTACAGCTACTTCGATTAAGCGTTGATTGCCAAAATATTTTGGTTCTATTTCTGTCCCGTCTTCTAAAGTCCCGCCCATGATGTAGGTAACGACTGCCCAAGGCGACATTGCCCAATTAGTAGGCACTTGTCGGTCATCAGCTTTTTTTAAGGCTTTTAGCTCTTTGGCATATTGTTTTTCGGCGTGTTGTCTTAATATGTTGCTCATAATTTAGATTATGAGGTGTCGAGTGTCAAGTATCGGATATCAGGTTAGACGTATGGTTACTACGTTTAGCCTGACACCTGACACCTGATGCCTGATACCTTTATTATTTTGCTAATTCCTCCAACATTTCTCGTCTAAATTGCAAAACTGTCAAAAATTGCTGGATATCTTTCTCCCACCCTGCCCAATTTTGGGAAATCCCCATCCAAAATTTATTTAATTGTTTTTCTTTTTTGGGTGCAATATTATAGGCCGCTTGTTTCAGCATTTTTCGATACTGAATGCCTGTCCAAGAATAGCTCACATTATCTGCTATCCATTCTTTTAGTTGAGGCATTAATACATTGGTCAAGCGGTCATCCCAAAGACAATCTTCTTTTTGTAATAATTGAATCAGTGGCGAATGTTCTTCTGGTAACCCATTTCTAGCTTTCAGCTTTTCAAAAAGTACTTCATTAAATACCTCATTTGGTAATGCTGACAAAACTCGTTTGATATTTAATTCTGCCCAACGACGATTATTATAATTCGATAACCAAAAACGTAAAATCGCTTCCATCCAACCCACTGAGCCATGCAAAGCAGCTGCATTGGCTACCCCTTCTATTAACATCATCGCCCATTCACTTTGGGTAAAAAAATAGCATATTTCTGATGGACTTTTCTGGAACTGCTTTTCCCAATGATGTGGTGGTAGTATGGAGACCATTTGATACAACATACCTGTTGTTTCTCCACCTCTTCTCCATTTTCGCTTCGGACTAATGCCATCTCTAAGTAATGCTTTGTCTTTAGGCGAAGGTAATATAATAAAAGGTTTGGCTACGCCTTCTTCCTTTCCAATGGTAATCGCTTCTTTTAAATACCCCCAAATTCTTTGTTGTAATTGACTATTCGGCAATTCGCCTAATAAAATAGCTGCACTTTCTCTAATTTGCTTTCTTGGAAAATCTAAACATGCTTCTAAAAATACTTCATCGATGTCTGACAACCCAATGGATAAACATTTCAAAAAAGCCGATTTTTCTGACAAGCCATCTTCTGCCCAAGTAGATAAAAGCATGGATAAACCCCCTTCAGGGTCTTCTTGACGTAATTTCTTTAAAATAGCTACTCGTTCTATTTTTGTGCCTATTTCCCATTTTTCTTGGGAGGTCTCTACTTTTAATTTTTGCCAAATAGGATTTAAACCAATCAACCAATTCCCTCTATGTCCAATAATCGGTGCTATTTTTTGCCATAAAAATTCATCTTTTATACATTTATCCAATAATTCCGGCAGAAATTCAAAAGGCAAACACTTTTGATAATCCGCCATTCCTTGCACAAATTCTGCTAAAGCGTAAGGATAACGCCCCAATAAAATTAAGCGTAAATGATTGGCAGATTGTTTATTGCAGTTAGCTAATGCTTCCTCAGGGCTTTTTGCCAATAAAGGCTGTTCCCATGTTTGAGGTTCATAGCCTGCTTTTTGCAACGGAGCGTATAATGCTGCACTTTCTAGTATTACTTCCGTAATTTCTTTACCTGTATCAATGCCATAGCCTTGCAGCTCTGCTTTCATAGCAGGTGACAGGCTACTTCTATCTGTGCCCAGTAGGGCTAATTTTACTAGTTCGTTCCAATGCATTGATTCCTATTTTCTGTAGTCTTAAGCTCCTTGTTGACATCTATACCAAGCAAAACTTGGCACTACAGGAATTCCACCTACAAAAGTAAAACCATTTCCGCCTATTTAAGCTTTTTCTCACTAAAATTTACAAGGGGCTATTTTATAGCAAAGAAACTACTTATTTTTGCCGCTCATACTTTTAAGGATAGAGCCTAGCTATTTTAAAATGTCTACAAATTTAAAATTCAAGTTAAAAATCTCCATCGAAGGTAGATAGAAACTTGCATTTGATTTAGCGTCTTTTCGCTCTTCTCTCAACGAAGTGGTCTCTAATCTTAAAAATAGAACTACACAATAATGGACCAATTAGCACAACATATAGAAAGTATTGTTTTTGTTTCGGAAGCACCAATTTCTTTTAAAGAGATTAAAAATTGTTTAGAAGAAACTTTTGAAACGAAATTCAAAAAGCCTGCCTTAGAAAAAGCAATTGAGGAACTAAAGGTTAAATACCAAGCAACGCAATTTTCTTTTGAGTTTCTAGAAATTGCTGGAGGTTTCCAATTTTTGACCAAACCTGCTTTTCATAATTCTGTCAGTACTTTATTAAGGCAAAATAACAAACGCCGTTTATCTAGAGCTGCTTTAGAGACGCTTTCTATTATCGCTTATAAACAACCTGTACCTAAAAGTGAAATGGAAAAAATTCGAGGTGTAAGTTGTGATTATTCGGTACAGAAATTATTGGAAAAAGAATTAATCGCCATTCTAGGCAGAAGTGATGCGCCAGGTAGACCTTTGCTGTATGGAACCAGCGAAAAATTCATGGATTATTTTGGTTTAAAAAGTTTGGATGACATGCCTAAACCAAAAGATTTTAAAGAACCAGATAATGAAATTGGTGAGCAAGCCCCTATCGACGAAACGACTGCTGCTAGCCCAATTGAGGAGTTAGTACCTCCTACCGCTAATGAAGCGGCAGTGATGGAAGTGACCGAAGAGCTTACCTCAATAGAAGATACGATTCCTACCGAAGCAGCAGTGATAGAAGCGACCGAAGAGCTTACCTCAATAGAAGATACGATTCCTACCGAAGCAGCAGTGATAGAAGCGACCGAAGAGCCTACCTCAGTAGAAGATGCAATTCCTACCGAAGCAGCAGACACAACAATACTGAGTGAGGATGCAACTGATGATGAGGACATCGCAACAACTGATGAAGATATTGAATAGTTAAAGTAACTTAACAGGCTGACCGAGAACGCTGATGCACGTATCTGATAATACCAAATTACCTGATACGTTAAGTTCAATTAATTAAAAATCAATCGTTTATACTTCACTTATCAG
>CALFWI010000464.1 GCA_937928615.1 uncultured Saprospiraceae bacterium
TCGAATTATTAAATCAAAAGGCGCAATTGTTATCTCTGCACATAATAGTTCGGAAGTTATCGCTTCCACCGATGATTATGAAGCGCCACCAGAACGAGCAAGAGGATTGCGCCCACTATATAATAATGCGACAGATAATACAGGTATGGGACTAGAAATAAATGAATCTGGAAATGTAATGACAATTAAAACGGCCTCTAATAACGATATGGACTTTGAATTAAAAGTACCCAAAAATGCTGATATTTATATTGAAGAAACAGACTGGAATGGAGATGGTATTCGAATCAAAGATGTAGGAGGAGAACTCGAAATAGAAGCGAAAGGGTCTGATATTCAAATTGCCAACGCCAGTGGCCCTGTGGTGGCGAGTACCGTGAATGGCGATATAGAAATCACTTATACTTCTGTTAAGCAAGACCAACCTAACTCTATTTCTTGCACGAATGGATTCGTGGATATTACTTTACCTAATAACACGAAAGCAGACTTAAAAATGAAGTCTATCAACGGTGAAGTCTATACAGACTTTGAAGTAGATATGGGAAAAACTAAAGAGGGGATGAAACGATTAAGTGGTCATAATCTGTCTGGAGCGATTAATGGGGGTGGGGTAGAAATTTCTCTTCGAGCGATTAATTCTGATATTTTTCTACGTAAGGGAAAGTGAGTTAGTAGCAGTTGATATATGGCTAATTGAGACCATCTTTAACTAAATTTCCTTAAAACTATATTCGCATAAAATACTAGTGAATAACCGCTTATTCACCTGATAAAACTATGCCTTTATCAAAAATAATAGACTTATGAAACGAGGTACTTTTTATATATTTTTTAGCTTATTCTTTTCTATTGCTTTATTGGCTCAAGAAGAACAAATAATTGAGAAAAAATTTCCTTTGCCTGAGGGAAAGCAGTTGGATTTAAATTTAAAATTTGGTTCAGAAATTATTATTGACACTTGGAATAAAGCCGAAGTCGGATTTAAAGCAACCATTGCTTATAATGAACCTGGTATTGAGAAAGTTCATACGATTGATATTGAGGACGATGCTAATTCTTTAAGTATTGCAACTGATTATAACTTTGATGGACATGAACCATCACGCTGGGATTGTAACGGGCAAAGTAGAAATTATCATAATAAAGGGATGTACTGTATTAAAGTACGATATGAACTGATACTTCCTGTTACTGCTAAAGTCGATTTAGAAACGATTGCAGGAAATATCGAAATCAAAGGATTTAAAGGGGAAATGCGAGCGAAAACAATTAGTGGATATGTCGATGTTTCTTTAGCTGGAACTCACCAAACTAGATTGAAATTTCGTTCCGTGACAGGAGAGATTTATACAGATTTTGATGTAGAATTGGACAAAAATAGTTCTGCCCATTCTAAAAAATTAAGCACTGAAATTAATGGAGGAGGAGATAGGTTATTATCTTTGGAAACGGTGAGCGGTGATATATTTTTTAGGAAAATTTAGTGTAAGATAAAATTGCTTAGACGGCTGGTCTGAGTAGGTCGAATACCTTACTACTCAGACCAACCGTCTAAGCTATTTTACTTTATCAATGCTTTATTAATTCGTCGAATCAAAGCAGGTCCTTCATAAATTAAACCTGAATAAATTTGGACTAAAGCCGCTCCTGCAGCTAATTTTTCTTGTGCATCTTTTGCCGACGCAATGCCACCTACTCCAATTATGATTAATTTTTTATTAGATTTTTCGTATAAATAACGAATGACTTCTGTTGCTCGATTGGTTAAAGGTTGACCACTTAAACCACCATTGCCAATAGCTTTGATAGAAGCATCAGATTCTTTTAAACCACTTCGACTAATAGTCGTGTTCGTAGCGATAACGCCATCAATCTTGGTGGTAGCTACGATTTCAATAATATCATCCAATTGAGTATCGGTTAAATCAGGGGCAATTTTTAGAAGGATAGGTTTGGGCTTGTCTTTTTGTTGATTTAAATCTTGTAAAAGAGAAAGCAATTTAGTCAATGGTTCTTTTTCCTGTAAATCTCTAAGATTCGGTGTATTCGGAGAACTTACATTGACCACAAAATAATCTACGTAAGGGAATAATTGCTCAAAAGCATAAGTATAATCGTCCGATGCATTTTCGTTTGGGGTTACTTTATTTTTACCAATATTTCCTCCGACAATTAAGTTTTTAGGCTTGCCTTTTTTTAAGCGTTCTACTAATGCGCCTACTCCTTCATTATTAAAACCCATTCGATTGATAATCGCCTCGTCGGCTTTTAATCGAAATAGCCTTGGTTGCGGATTGCCTATTTGTGGTTTCGGTGTAACCGTACCCAATTCAATAAAGCCAAATCCTAGATTGGACATTAAGCGAAAATACTTACCATCTTTATCAAATCCCGCTGCTAAGCCAACAGGATTTTTAAAAGTTAAACCAAATAATTTTCGCTCTAAACTTTTATCTGCTACGGAATAATATTTTTTTAATAACCAGCCTATTACAGGAATACCAAAGCCGACTCTAGCTAATGCAATGGTCAAATGATGTGCTTTTTCTGGTTGGAATAAAAAGAGAAAAGGTTTGAGTAGTTGGTACATTTATTTTCTATGCTTAATACTAAGAATCAAGTAATATAATGAAGAAATGATAAAAATAAGTAACAAAGGAATTGAAATTATTTGGAAAGTTTCAGAAGCTATTTCTATTTTATCATTTATATAAAAATAAGTCAGAAAAAAAGAAGCAAGGCTTGATAAAAGCATTATTGTTGATGCCCATTTTGTTTTTGAATTCATATTGATTTTACTTTGCTAATAACGCTTCTTTATAATAATCAATTGTAAATTGAAAGACACCTAATAGTTCTTCTATTTTTCCTAAGTAGTATTTTCTATTATCTATGGTTAATTTGTTGTCTTCTAGCTTTAAAAAAATCCAATCATCTGCCGTTGTTACGCAGCCATAAATTTTTTCTACCTCGTCTCCTGCCTCTTTATTATAAAGTTTTGCACCAAGCATCTGTGCTGCACATTGAGGAATCCCTATTTCTACATCATTTTTTTTGGCTTCGACAAGGGTTATTATAGGTGTATTTATATCAAAAGTTTTTAAATTTCTTGCTAAAATAAAATCACATTCTCCAGTTAATCCTTTTTCTTTATTTGCATTTAGGGTGTCCCCAGAATAGATAGTGAAGAATTGCTGGTTCTTTTTCATTAATTCTAATAAAATTGGCATGATGATTAACTCTGACTTTGCTTTCTCGCTTCTGATAGGCAAAATTCTTGCTAAAGCTAAATCTTTTTCTAGGTCTTTACTTATTGCAATTGGTTGGATGTTTGTAAATATATTTTCTACTTGATTGTCTATTCCAAACTCTCTTTTTAACCTTTTTAAAGTAAAATCACTATATGCCATAGATTTTAGTTTTGTAACGTATCATTATATATTAAATCTTTATTGAATAGAAGTTGAATCTGCTTCTACCTCATCCCCGTAAATATCATCAAAAAAGCCATCATCCTCTGCTTCATCATCAAAATCAACTGAACCTCCACTGTTCTGATATTTACTACAATCTAATTCTATACCCAATTCACCTGGTGGTTTGAAAAAGGTAGCTTTTGTATCAAAGTCTAGTTCTTTATCCGCTTCAATTTTTAGCATCAATTTAGCAAAGAATGGATAAGCCATTTTTCCACCTTGACCTAAAGACTTGTTTTTAAAACGAATCCATTGGTCTTCGCCCCCTACCCAAGTTCCAACAACTAAATTTGGGGTAATGCCCATGAACCAACCATCAACGTGGTCATTGGTGGTTCCTGTTTTTCCGCCTGCTTGGCTTTTAATTTTATGAAAATCTCTTTTACCTCTGGCTGCGTTTTTTAGCATTTCCACCATTACATAATTTGCGGTAGCGTCTAATGCTTTTCTTTCTAATGCTTCATCTTCATAAATGACTCGACCATTTCTATCTTCAATTCTGGTGATAAAAGTTGGTTTGTTGTAAATACCATTATTGGCAAAAACAGTATAAGCTCCTGTCATTTCTTTAACAGATAGATCTGTTGCGCCTAAAGCTAAAGATGGAACTGGTAAAATTCTTCTCTGACCGTTAGAATATTTTGACTCTGTATCAATCCCCATCCGAGAGACAATATTGACCACTGGCTTTGGACTACCTAACTCTTTCATTAACCAAACAGAAACAGAGTTTAACGACCTTTTTAAGCCTTCTTGTAAGGTCACCCATTTATTGGTGAATGGACTAAAGTTAGCTGGACTCCAGTCTTCGCCTAAAATGAAACTTCCTTCGCCTACTTTTACGGTATGTTGTACATCTAATACTTCCATACAAGGAGAAAAACCTTGATTTTGAATAGCGGTTGCATAGACAAAGGGCTTGAAAGTAGAACCCACTTGTCGAATAGAAGTAACGTGGTCGTATTGGAAATATTTGTGATTGACACCTCCTACCCAAGCTTTTACATGCCCTGTAATTGGGTCAACTGCCATTGAGCCAATTTGTAGAAACATTCGATTATATTTAACCGCTTCTAATGGCGTCATCACAGTGTCTTTTTCCATCTGCTTATTATACGTAAAAACCTTCATTTTAGTAGGCTTTTCAAAAGATACTTTAACGTCTTTTTGAAAGTCAGGCCAGTATTTTTCAACGTTTTTCCAATTAGGATTTTTCATTATCTTCCGATAATTGGATGCTTGTTTGGCGGAAATCCTATTTTCGCTGATTAAAGTGGCAATGCCCTTATTAGAATTAAGCATTCGCTCTAAATCACTATCTCTTAGTCGAATGTCTGGAAAATCTCGTTTTAAAGCAGCTAAAGATTTTCCGATGTGTTTTTTCTTTAATGCTGCATATAAATCAGTTTCTCTAATTAAGCGTTTCAATACATTTTGACGAATGTTTAGTAACCGTTTTTTTTCTGCTTCTTTGTCAAACTCAGGATTCTTATTCCAATCATCTTTTTCTTCTACATAAGTCCAAGGGTCTGACCTTCTCCATTCTTTAAAAAAGGTCTTTTGCAATTGTTGCATATGTTCTACTGCTGCCGCTTCTGCATGCGCCTGTATTCTACGGTCTAAGGTAGTGTAAATTTTTAGCCCGTCTACGAAAATATCATAATTGCTACCATCTGCTTTTTTTTCCGAATTTTCGGATTTTAAGATTGACATTAGCTGATTTCGTAGGACGATTCTAAAGTGAGGCGCTAATCCATCTCGGTAGGTCTGCCGATTATATTTTAACCCCAAATCTAAAACTCTAAGAGAGTCGTATTCAGCAGACGTTAAATAACCTGCTACTTCCATTTGTTTTAAAACAACCTCTCTACGTTTTTTTGTTTTTTCTGCCCTTCTGACTGGATTGAAATAAGATGGATTTTTTAACATGCCAACAATCATGGCTGCTTGTTGAATATTCAAGGAATCTTGTCTTTCTCCAAAATAAGTTTCTGCGGCTCCTTTTATACCGAATGCACCATTAATGAATTCAAATTCATTGAGGTACATGGTCATAATTTCTTCCTTGGTATAAGTTCGCTCTAACTTAATAGCAGTTATCCATTCTCTTAATTTTTGAATGCCCCTTTCTCCTATATTTTTAGCTGTTTGTCCTGTAAATAATAACTTAGCTAATTGTTGAGAAATCGTACTACCACCACCAGAACTTTGGTCTCCTCCTGCTACGGTCTTGAATAGCACTCGTAATAATGCCCAGAAATCAATTCCTGAATGGTCATAATACCGCAGGTCCTCGGTTGCTATTAAAGCGTTCACTACATTTTTGGAAATTTCTTCGTAAGCAACAGGTACTCTATTTTCTCGAAAATATCCTGCTCCTAAAGTGCTACCGTCCGCTGTGAAGACAACAGAGGCAAAGTTATTTTTAGGATTTTCTAGACTATCAAAAGAAGGTATTTTACCATAAGAGGCAACGGTCATTAAGGCTGCAAAACCTAATAGGCCTGCAATCAAAGCACACCAAAGTCCAATGATAATTTTTTTATAGGTAGGTCGTCTTTCTAAGCGGATTTCTTCGCTCGTTTTATTGTTGGTAGTTTGCATTTAAAATAGATTGAATTCTAAAGCCTCATAGTATATTCGGTTGTCAGTTGTTTGCTGGTCAGTAAAACTGATAACTGACAACTGAATTCTGTCCCAATATACAAAGATATGGTTTGTTAGGATAGTCTGAAGCGACTTTTAATTCATAACGCCTTTTTCTACTTCAATATTCCTATAATAATCCAAACTTTCTATAATTAATGCTTGGTTACAGGTCTGATTGATAATTGCTTTTCCTGGAACTTCTAGTAATGTAAAGTTAATTTCGTCTTTTTCATTCTTCTTATCCTTTTTCATTAGACGGATTAATTTGGGATAAGCGTCACGATTTATATCAACTTTACCATAAATTTTTATAAAAAAGTCAGTGATTGCTGCTAAGTCTGCTGCAGCTAAACTTGATACTTTATGCGCAATGTAAGACTCACAAATCATCCCAATAGCAATAGCTTCTCCATGCAATAGTCGATTCGGTGTTTCTAATAAATCACTTTCAATGGCGTGACCAATGGTATGTCCAAAATTTAAAGCTTTTCGTAGACCTGCTTCAAAAGGGTCAATTTCCACAATACGTTGCTTTATCTTTAAAGAAGGCGCTAAAAAACTCACCCAATCTATATTTTCTAAATTATTAATTTTTTGAATGCGCTCCCACTGGGCTTTATCTTCAATTAAACTATGCTTAATGATTTCTGCAAACCCACTCCGCAACTCTCCTTTGGGTAAGGTGTTATGGAAAATTGAGTCAACAAATACTGCTTTAGGATTCTCAAAAACGCCCACACTATTTTTTACTTCATTAAAATCAATCCCTAGCTTACCACCAATAGATGCATCTACTTGGGAGAGTAAAGTAGTTGGAATTTGAATAAAGTCGATTCCTCTTTTGTATGTACTTGCGGCGAAACCGCCCATATCTCCTATCACACCACCCCCCAAATTGATACACAAGTCTCTTCGACCAATACCATTGTCCATCATCTGTTGCCAAATTAATTGAGCGGTATGGATGTTTTTATTTAACTCTCCTTCTGGAACAGTAATTAATAAAAAATTGGAAATATCAATATGCTGTTTCAAAATAGGTAAGCAATATTTCTCTGTGTTCTCATCGACAATTAATACTGTTCGAGAATAATTTTTTTCTTTTAGAAAGGTTTTTAAAACAGGAAATATGTCTCCTACAAAAATGGAATAATCATCTAAATCTAATCGCTGCATCTAATTATGAATTGGTACCAAGAATACTAATAATGATAAACCCCCTGGATGGATTAGACATTATTATAGTTTTAATTACTTACAAAAATAGGTAGAAAGTTGCTTAGAAGAAACGTAGACAACGTTATTTTAAAGGAATTTAATAACTGGAAGCAGCTTATTCGATTAAAATCTTTAATTTTTACTTTAATATTGAACTATAAATATTCAATTTCGGTTGAAAAAAGTGAAAAAGCATTAATTTTGCAGAAATTTTGTTGTACCCACTTAAAAATGGGAAAAAGGAATAATTATTGATTTTGGTTTGGTAAAAACCATGATAACCATAAACTTAATCTGCTTATGAACCCTAATGAAGAAAAGACTAGATATTCTGATGATGAATTGGAGGAATTTAAAATTTTAATCGAAAATAAATTAGTTAAAGCTAAAGAGCAATTAGATTTTTATTTAACCCAATTAGGAGAAATTAATGAAAATCAGAGTGCTAAAATTAAAGGGTTAGATGATGGGAATGGTACCGTAGAAGTTGAAAGAATGAATACTTTAGCTGCTCGACAAAGAAAGCATATTCATCATTTAGAGAATGCTTTGCTAAGAATTCAAAATAAAGTGTACGGTGTGTGCCGTGTAACTGGTAAATTAATTTCAAAAGGACGATTAAAAGCTGTTCCTCATGCTACTTTAAGCATCCATGCAAAACAAGCGAGATAAATAATCGTTAACATATAACGATTACTCAACTAATACTAAAAATAGTGATTATACAATCGTTTTGTATAATCACTATTTTTTTAGTTTTAACTATATGGTATTTAGGTCGTAAAGGACGGTTATTTGTACCTTTACTCCTTCAATTAAGAAATCATTATAAAAAATATAGATTTGAAGCGTTCCCATATTATTATTATCATTGTTTTATTAGTGCTTTTTTTAGACCAAGCCTTAAAAGTTTGGGTGAAAACAAATATGGAATATGGCGAATATTTTAACCTACTTGGTTTTGATTGGGCTAGAATTCATTTTGTCGAAAATCCAGGGATGGCATTTGGGATAGAATTAGGAGGAGACTACGGAAAATTGGCTTTAAGCTTATTTAGAATTGGTGCCGTCTTTTTTCTAATTTATTACATTGGGGAATTGATTAAAATGAAAGTTTCTTTTGGTTTGCTTATTAGTTTTGCCTTGATTTTAGCGGGTGCCCTAGGAAATATATTGGATAGTGCTATTTATGGATTGATTTTTTCTGCTTCGGAATATCACGGTGGTTTAGCGGAATTTATGCCTGAAGGTGGTGGTTACGCTAGTTTCCTACATGGTAAAGTTGTAGATATGCTGCACTTTCCTTTATTTGAAGGGAAATTTCCCGAATGGTTACCTATGTGGGGTGGAGAGCATTTTGAATTTTTTCGACCTGTTTTTAATTTAGCAGATACTTCTATAACGATTGGTGTTTTAAATATTATTTTATTTCAGCGAAGCTTTTTTGCAGTGGATGAACCAGAGACCGATAAAACTTTAGATGCAAGTGAGAACGCTAATGATTCAATGATAACTAATGTAGCAGCAATTGCTACTGAAGCGACGGAATTGTCTACGGAAGATTTAGCAGCGACGGATTCTGTGATTACAGGCGTAAAACCAGATGCTGCTAATCCAGAAAATATTGATCCACATAGTGCGGAATAAAAGCGGACACTTCATTATAATAAACCCTAATAATCAGCGAAATCAGCGTCAGAAAAATCAAAACAAACCAAATAACTTCAATATCGCCCAAATAACCACGACGACTAATAAACGATACGCCCAAATTCCCGCATTTTCATATTTGGAGGCATAATTCGCCGTTAACCAACCACCTGCTGTTTGTCCAATTGCTAGAATACCGCCTAACTGCCAGTCAATTAATCCTTTGTATTGAAAAATAGCGACGGCTATTATTGTATAAACTGCCACGACAAAAGTCTTGACCGCATTCCCATCAATAATATTATACTTGGCAATTAAAACCATGGAAGCTAAATAAAATACGCCCATCCCCATTTGGATAAATCCACCATAAAAACCTAAAGCAAGAAAAACAGGAACGACAATCCAGAGCGATAGTCCTTCTAATTCATTCGTTTCTTGTAGCCATCTTTTGGGTTTGATTAGAATAACGAATAACATTAAAATCATCAAATATTGAAAAATGGTTTTGAATTGCTCGTTACTCACCCAAATTGCTAAGAAAATACCTGCGACTGCACCAATAATCGTAGGGATGGTATACCGACTACTTTTTATCATGTCAAGTTTTCCATGTTTGTGAAAAGCATAAGTCCCTGCTAAACCTGCCGTTAAGACGCCAACTCTATTGGTGCCGTTTGCCATATTCCCTGGTAAGCCTAATAATTCAGTTAAAATAGTCAGCGTAATAGCTGAACCACTTCCCGCTAAGGTATTAATAACACCTGCAGCAAAACCTCCAAAAATGGCGATTGTATAATGATACCATGCTAATTCCATTGCTTTTATATTTTACTCAAAGGTAGCTAATTCTTTATGCTAACGTTTTAAAACACCGTGATTTTTGCTGACTTCTAAGAATTCAATTACCTTTAGGGCTTATTTGACTTTACCTAGAGAAAAGTACACCTGTATGCAACATGAAGAGATAAAAAGACTCTTGTCTTTTTCACCCGCCGTTAAGTTATTGCGTTCCAAAAATGCGCCTTTAATTATTAGTTTTCTCTACGAAGAGTTTAAAGCAAGTAATCGCATTACCCTGCCTGCCTACGAATTAATTGGTCATTTAGCAGAATATATCGAAGCCTTAGAAGACCGTGATTTGATGGAGGTTGAAGGGAAAAATTCCTTAGTAATGGCTCGAAAATTTTTGGATAATTGGTGCAATGAAGACCATCGGTTTTTAAAGCGTTATCCAAATGATGATGGGGAACCTATTGTCGAATTAACCACCCATACAGAAAAGGCGTTTCAATGGATGGAGAACTTACAGAAGCGGGAGTTTGTTGGTACAGAATCTCGTTTTTTGAATATTTACCGCCAATTACGAGAATTGATTGATAATACGTCTGCCGACCCAAAGCGAAGAATCAAGGAATTGGAAAAGAAAAAGAAGGCTTTGACGAAAGA
>CALFWI010000465.1 GCA_937928615.1 uncultured Saprospiraceae bacterium
AACAGTTTGTAATGCTTGGGATGTGACGGCTAATTTCCATGAATTTGGTTTTGGTTTAGCTTATAAAGACGGTCATTTTTATGCGACTTTAGCGACAGGCATTTTACCAGGTGGTGCAAGTGCTTTAAATCAACCCAAACACAGAGGAAGTGCGGTAAAGATTTCTAAAGAAACGGGCGCAATTGAATTTTTGGCGAACGGTTTAAGAACACCAAATGGCATTGGTGTTGGTGTGGATGAAGAAATTTTCATTGCCGATAACCAAGGAGATTGGTTGCCGTCTAGTAAAATTGTGCATGTAAGTAAAGATGCTTGGTTTGGTTCTCGTTCCGTTGATTTTGAAGGTACCGCTAATCTAAAAGAAAAATTACCTGTTGTGTGGTTGCCACAAGATGAGATTGGTAACTCTCCGACCACGCCTTCCTATATAAATGATGGACCTTATAAAGGGCAATTGATTCACGGTGAATTAACCCATGGCGGGATTAAAAGAGATTTTGTAGAAAAAGTAAATGGGGAATATCAAGGTTGTGTTTTCCGATTTATTCAAGGATTAGAAGCAGGCGTCAATCGTTTAGTTTGGGCGCCAGATGGTTCTTTATACATCGGTGGCGTAGGTTCTACAGGAAACTGGCGGCAAAACGATAAATTATTTTATGGCTTACAACGGCTAAAATATAATGGCAAATCTACTTTTGAAATGTTAGCCGTTCGAGCTAAAACGAATGGGGTAGAAATCGAATTTACCGAACCCCTACAAGAAGGACAAGGCTGGAACAAAGCCGATTACGACATTCAACAGTGGCGCTACGAACCAACGGCTAATTATGGTGGACCAAAATTAGATTTAAGTAATTTGGATATTTTATCGGTTAATGTCTCTGAAGATAGAAAGAAAGTATTTTTAGAATTAGCAGGCATGAAAGCAAATCATTTGGTTTATGTCCATCTGTTAAACCCTTATGTGAGTGCATTAGGGCATAGTTTATGGACATCCGAAGCTTGGTATACCATGAATAAAATTCCACAAAATAAGCCTGGTTTTAAAACAACACAATCAGAAATCATTGCGCCCAATACCTTAACTGCCACAGAAAAAGCAGCTGGCTGGCAATTATTATTTGATGGGCAAACCACTAAAGGCTGGCGAAATTTCAAAAAGGAAACGATTGGTGCTAGTTGGAAGGTAAAAGACGGCGCTTTATGCTTAGATTCTAAACAAAAAGACGATGGCGGCTGGCAAGCCCAAGATGGAGGCGATATTATCACTGCGGGACAATACGAAAATTATGAATTAAGCCTAGAATGGAAAATTGCCAACTGTGGCAATAGTGGAATTATCTTTAACGTAGTCGAAGGCGCAGCAAATGAGTATGTTTGGCAAACGGGGCCAGAGATGCAAATCTTAGACAATGCTTGCCATCCTGATGCCCGAATAGAGACACATCGAGCAGGCGATTTATACGATATGATTGCTTGTAAATACGAAACCGTTAAACCTGCTAACCAATGGAATCAAGCCCGTTTAATTATTAACAATGGGAAAGCAGAACATTGGTTGAATGGTAAAAAATTAGTTGAATATGAAATGTTTACCGATGAATGGACAAAGATGATTGCCAATAGCAAATTTAAAGATATGCCTGATTTTGGTAAATCTAGAAAGGGGCATATTTCTTTGCAAGATCATGGGGATAGGGTTTACTTTCGGAATATTAAGCTTAAGGAATTATAAAACTTGCTAATTTAAAGAAAATATAGCGTAAGGGTATTTCCATGATTTGGGATACCCTTATTTTAATTAGGAAAACCATTAACTCATATCGACCAATGCTTAAAGGAGAACATAGTAAAAGGAAAAATTATCAATTGTTATCAAACAAATATTTGTGGACGCTCTTGTTTGTATTGATAAGCTTTGGCCTATATCAATTAACAAAAAATGGCAAAAATGAAGTTGTTAAAACCCAATTACCCAAAGAAAAAGTCTCCACTAAAACAACAAGTCTGACTAAACCTAAAAAAGAGAACCAATTTATAAATTCAGAAGAAACCGCACAATCCAACGCCAATTCAGGGACGTTTACAGATAATCGGGATGGACAAGCTTACCAATGGGTCCGCCTAAAAGACAGCAAAAAATGGATGGCACAAAACGTAAATTACGAAATGGATGGTACTTGGTGTTATGATGAAGCATCAACAAATTGCGAGAAATATGGTCGATTATATACTTGGCAAGCAGCCAATAACGCCTGCCCAAAAGGATGGCGATTACCGTCTGATGAGGAGTGGTGGAGCATGGCTAGCTACTACGGAAAGGCTTATAATTCTTATGCTGGCCAAGAAAAAATAGAAGGGAAAGACGATGGAGAAGTAGCCTACAAAGTTTTAATGGAAGGTGGCGAGACAGGTTTTAGTGCATTATTAGGTGGCTCTCATTCGTCCGATGAAGGCTTTGATTACCTTGGTTCGCTGGGTTGCTATTGGACGAGTAGCGAGCATAATGCGTCCAATGCATTGGGCTATTATTTCTACATACACAGTAGAGGACTTGCTCGAGATAGTTATAATAAAGGACTGAGCTATTCTTGTCGTTGCTTGCAAGATTGATAAGGAAGTCATTAAGTCACTACCATAATTGCCTACTGTCACTGCAAACTGCCTACTAATTATTCTGCCCTCCCTCAAGTTCATCCAAAAACTCTTCTTTACCTTCGGTATCTTTAAAATCTGGAATTTTAGTGGCTCGTTTTTTTAATTCCCTAGCTACTGCTGTTTTACCAAAAGCATTGGCTAAAGCCTTTTGAACGGCTTCTTTTTTATACTCGCTAAACGTGAATTCTTTTTTAACTTTTTTTCGATTGGTTTCGATGGAATAATCGTCAATAGTACCCGCAACATTAAAATATAAATTAAACAGGCCTTTTTTCTTAGCAGGTTGGGGTTTAAAGCCTGATTTATTTTTCAATTTTGCCATCAATATCTGTCCAGCATTCACTTTAATATTATAATCGATATCGTTATTAAAAGTATGTTCTCCGCTTAATAACATATTCATGGCATTGGTCTGAATAAACATGACAGGAATATAAATCCGCTCGTTTTTAATTTCAAACCAATTTTGCATGTCTACAAACCTAACTTTTCCTAAATCATCGGAATTCGCATAAGCAGAAAAATCTTCTAATAATTCAAAATTATTTAACTCTCCATCCGTAACGCCTACGCCCGCAATGACCCTTAGTTCATCATATAATAAATTGCCCTCTGTATCAAAAGTGGCGCTGACTATCATATTGGCATTGAGTGTACCTTCAATATGTCTAGAGACTAATACTTCTTGCCCAAAGTTTTGTCCTTGTCGGAAAAACTCCTTAGCGTTGATGTCATTACAAGTGATTTTAGCCCTGAATTTTGGCAGTTTTTCAAAATAACCTGTTCCATCAATATCAAAAGAACCGCCCATTGCACCTGCTTCTCCAATAATGCTCATCTGTTTGTTCTTAAACTCAAGATTTCCATTAAAGCTTTCGCCTTCTATTAAATCATAATTAAAAGATTCCACGTTTGCTTCAAAAGTTCCTTCTAAAAAGTTAGTGATGACTTCTTTTCGATGAATATTTTCTTGTTTAATAGAATCGGGTACGACCTCTACTCCTTTGGACCTAAAAAGACCTTCTTCTACTTTTACTTCCGTCAAGCCAACTAAACGGTCAAGGTCTAAATTTTTGGATTCAAGGGTCGCTTTAAATCTAAGTTTGGCATCTTTGCTATTAATAGAATCAGCTAATAAAACAGGTAAAAAATTATTGGCATAGCCACCAAAAATAATTTCACTACCTGCACCTTCTAATTTTAATCCCTCAATTTTGAGTTCATTATCCCTCAATTCTAAAATACCTCTATCTAAGACCAAATCTTCTCCATTAATGGTCAATTCCGCATCGTCAAATTCAAGCGTACCACTTGATTTAACGCGATGAATTCTAGAAGGGTTAATCATATCTTCATAGCTACCTTCTAATTCTAAATTGCGAATCTCCACTTCTCCATCACCGTCGGTAATAATTGGGGAATCAAAAAGGGAATAAACGGATTCTAAGGGCAAAGTACCATCCAATTTAAGGTTAATAATTGGATGCGTTAGATTAGTTAATTTCAATTGAGATTCAATTAATTCTCGATTGAAATAGCCTTTAAAATTATTGATTTCAAAAAGGGCATCACTACCAGAATGTGATTTGCCACTTTTAAAATGGGCCGCAAAAGAAACATCTTTAACGTTGCTATCTAAAATAGTATGGCTAATTTCTCCATCTATTAATCCAAAATTGACATCCACCGTTGGATTTTCTCGGGCATTAGAAATCCCTTTAATCGTCGCATCAAACGTAAAATTGCCTCGACTGGCAAATCCTTCTAAATACTGATATTCTTCTGGTAGTAGTTGAATAACAGATTCTATATTCCCTTTTTTGGAAGTTATTTCTAAATCAAATTCAGTAGAAGTAGTATGCGGTTCAATAATTCCAAAAATAGAAAAGGTGTTTTTGGCAACCGCTAATTCCATTTCTTGAAATTCATAAAAATTATTCTCTAGGTCTACATACATTTTGGCATCATAGCCTAAATCTTTCCCCACAAAATAACGGCGACCATCTAATTCGACAAAATTGGAATAGACTTTAGCATCACTAATTAAAGAAAATTGGTCATTATTAAATTTTCCAGAAAAAGAAACATCCTCTAACTGCAATTTCATTTCTTGTTTTGACCGTTCATCAATGTAAATTAATTCAATATCTTTTAAGGTAGCTTTATCCAGAGACAATGCAAAATTTACTTCTGCAGTTGCTACATTCTGAGCAGAAGGTTTAGTGATAAAATAATTGGCCTTTCCTTTTCGGTCAACTTCTATAAATAAAGCCCCATTTTCTACAACAACCGATTCTATTTTTAAATCAGAAGTCAATAAACCCAATAAACCAATCTTAAAGGACATCGTATTAGCTTCCAATAAAAGCCCTTTTCGATTATCTGGTAGCGTAACATTTTGCAGGTCCGCATTGACATAAGGGAAACCTTTAATTAAAGACAGGCGGAAATTTTCTACTTCTAAATCATCAACTAGCCCCTTATTAATTTCTGTTACTAATTTTTGTCCTATTTCATCTTCAAATACGACGGCAATTACTATGGAAGCAACAAATAAAATTAAAAAGGCCAAACCAAACCATAAGGCTATTCTTTTAATAAGTTTCATTGATGGGTGCGTTATCTTTTTTAAGAAATGGAGCTGTTTTAAAGGTAGTTTTAACTGTTTTGTTTTAGGCTTGTAAAAATAACGTAATTCTGATATTGGTTTGGTGTGTTAGAAAGATTTTATTTTTTTCAATGGATTTATTTTTTACGGATGAAGGTTAAGCATTGTATTTATGTAGAAAGAATAAATTGAGAAAGAGATAGGTTAAAGCCACATCTGTTAAATGTAAATAAAAAAAGCCCTCATGAATTAACATGAAGGCTTTAATTTTGGTGGGCGATGAGAGACTCGAACTCCCGACCCCCTGGGTGTAAACCAGGTGCTCTGAACCAACTGAGCTAATCACCCGAATTTTAAATGTTTTTGCTTTTCTTTCAAAGCGAGTGCAAATATAACGGCATTTAAAATATAATGCAAGTAAAAATAAAAAATATTTGAAAATTTATTCATAATTATATAAAATACACATACTTCATTAACCACAAAATTAAAGCACCTACGATTTATTATGGGTGTTTTCTAAATTCCTTAATAATGTTTGTGAATCTACTTACGATACCCGACTGTTTTTAAAATTGCTCCTAAAACGCCACTTTCAGCGACTGGACTAGGGAGGGGATAAATCTGTACTTTTGCCTCAGCAAAAGTGCAGATTTATATCCCCGAATCCCCTATTTCGCTCATGCAGCGTAGCAAAGTGAGTGATTTAGTAAAATCGTCGGGTAGAGTAGAATCTACTAAATCTGTTTTTTTAACCATCAATTCATTAAGTTATCCATATATTTTTCATTAAGTTTCATATATTCTATAGCTGCTTGTTTACCTGAACTTTTGAGACTATCTTTCACCGTTTCTGTGATATTGAAATTTATCGGCGAGACGTCGAAATCATCAATAAAGATGGTTCGTTCCTTATTAATTCTTGCTTTCATAAAATGTGTATGTTGTGCTTGAAGCGAAGCTATAAAAGTATTTTTAATGTATTTTAAAATATGGTTTTTACCAATGGTACTATTGGCAGCTTCTTTGGGGTCTTTAGCACCTAAATACAATCCTAATGTTGCAGTGATATCATCTTCATCATCAAAAGTATCGACAGGGTAGTTATAAATAAGCCCTCCGTCAACATAATAATCTCCTTTTTCATCATCAGAAAATTGCCAAGCTTTGAAAAATAAAGGAATGGACATAGACGATCTAACTGCCTCAGCAATTGATTTAGTGGGCGTACTATCTCGACTGAGTTCAACCAACTCGTGTGTATTAATATTACAAGTAAATACACGAAGATCTAAACCGCCAGCCTTAATTAAATCATTAAATGTTGCATCTTCTGCTAATTTTAGAGGAGATTCAGCTACTTGTTTTTTCATCCATTTTAAAAATGCATCTCCCGCATAAAGTCCATATTTAGTAAAGAGTCTAAAACGGTTTCTTTTATCTTCAAATTTTTTAAAATTAAGCTCTGTCACCAGTTTTTCAATAGTTTTTTTATTTGTATCATTAGATTGAACGGGATATTTTAACGCTACTAAAATCGCTAAAATCGATCCTGCTGAAGTACCTGCTATTTTTTCTAGGTTTGCTAATACTCCTTTATCCTCCAATACTTTCAATGCGCCTATATAAGCAACTCCTTTGACGCCTCCTCCTTTGAAAGCTAAGTTGGTAATGGTATCTTTCTTTGTGAGCGTTCTTTCACTACGTACTAGTTCATCTGTTTTTATATGGATATTGTTTAGGTCAATTGCCTTTTCTGGTAAACTGCAGGCGAAACAAAAAAAGAAAGCTAATAAAAAGAAGAAGGAATATTTCATTGTTATAAATAATTAAAAAATAAGAAAAATATTTATAACGAAGGTAATTTTTTACTGAGATAAAAAAAGAAACATTTATTGGAGTTTGTCTTTAATTTTAGTGCATATAACGCTTATAAATTATTAAATATCAAATATTTATACCCTAATTTCATAACACAAAATCGAACGTAAATCAATTTAATTCTTTAGGTTTTTTAAACCTTTTAGTACTTTTTTTCCCCTAGACCGAAACCCAGCCGTCCCATGTGGCATAAATTCTTCAATAATAATGCGCAATTCATCTGCCAAATCAGGTTCTTGCTTACAAAGTTCGTACAGAATACCCATAGAAAATATTCTAACGGCAACTGCTTCATTTGGATTGGCTAGAAAATCAAAACAACAATTGGCAACGGTGCCCAATAAATCTTCTGGAATGGCAACGTTTTGTAATAATCGAACCGTATTTCTTTTAACCGCTACATGGATTTCCTCTTCTTTTAAGTTATGGACCATTTTTTCTAAATGCGACTGAATAAGGTGAGGGCGCTGCTCCGTACAATGCGTCATAATCCAAGCTGCTCGTTGCGTGACTCGATATTCGTTACTAAAAAAATGCGTCATTAATTCGTCGAATAAATCTTGGCTATCACCAATATAATCCCTGATAAAGAGGGCCTGGGCTTTGGAATGTTCTTTTAGAATGGCTGCTTTTAAGTCCATGAAATAAAGATGAGTAGGCTAATGTTTGGTCAATGTTGAAATTACGAGTTAAGGTTTTCAATTTCACGCTAAATAAAGGAAGACAAAATTTAAAGTACCATAAAATTAACAAGTCAATAAATTTATTCAAAAATAGTATTAAATAAACAAAAAGTTGATTTTTTAATTTGATTTTTTGGCTTAATCTTGAAAACCCCTTCATCCTGTTCCCTTTTTCCGTACTTTTACCCTCCAAAATAAAACTACATGCAAGATTATTTAAACGAGCTAAACGACGTACAGCGAGCTGCTGTCACCACTATAAATGGACCAGTATTAGTGGTTGCGGGACCAGGGTCAGGCAAGACCAGAGTTTTAACTTACCGTATTGCCAATATCATAGAAAGTGGCGTTCCGCCATGGGAAATTCTCGCCTTAACCTTTACGAATAAGTCGGCGAAAGAGATGAAAGAACGGATTGCCAAAGTAGTTGGTAGCCGAGCAAATAATGTTTGGGCAGGTACCTTTCACTCTATTTTTGCCCGTATTCTAAGAGTAGAAGCAGAAAAGATAGGTTACCCATCCAATTTTACGATTTACGATAGTCAGGATTCTAAAAGTGTTATTAGTTCTTTGATTAAAGAATTGAACCTAAATAGAGATAGGTATAATGTAAATGCCATAGCTTCTCGAATTTCTTCCGCAAAAAGCAGTTTGATTCCGCCCAAATTATATGGGCAAATGAAGGAATTAACCATGCAAGACAGCGTGAATAAGCGACCTCGAATCCATGAAATTTACACCAAATACATGGCACGTTGTAAGCGTGCAGGAGCGATGGATTTTGATGATTTATTATTCCAGTTATATTATTTATTGCATAAAAACCCAGACGATGTTTTGGATAAATACCGCAAGAAATTTAAGTATTTATTAGTAGATGAGTTTCAGGATACGAACTATTTACAATATGCGATCATCAAGAAATTATGTAAGTATGAGGGCAGTGGAAATAACATCTGTGTAGTAGGAGATGATGCGCAAAGTATTTATGCTTTTAGAGGGGCGACCGTAGATAATATTTTGGATTTCGAAAAGGATTATAAAGGCCTTAAAACATTTAAATTAGAACAGAATTATCGGTCTACTACCCATATTGTACAAGCGGCGAATGCCGTCATAGGGCACAATAAAAAACAGATTAAGAAAAAGATTTGGTCGCATAAAGGAGATGGAACGAAGATACGAGTCATCAAGGCAGTCTCTGATGCGGAAGAAGGGAAGCGGATTGCAGATACAATTATTGAACAAAAAACAAGGAAACATTTAAGCAATAGTGATATTGCTATTTTGTATCGAACGAATGCGCAATCTAGAATTTTTGAAGAATACTTACGGCGCTATAATATTTCTTATAAAGTTTTTGGTGGTACTTCTTTCTATCAAAGAAAAGAAATCAAGGATTTAATTGGCTATTTACGATTAGCCGTAAACCCGCAAGATGAAGAAGCTTTAAAACGCGTCATTAATTATCCAAAAAGAGGAATAGGGAATACCACGATTGCAAAAGTGAGTGCCAAAGCTGGTGAGAATGACGTGAATATGTGGGAAGCAATAGATTATGTGGAATTGCCAGCTGGAACCATGAAAAAACTAAAGGGCTTTAAGGCCATGATTGGGGCATTTATCCAGCGAGCAAAAACAGTCGATGCCTATGATTTAGCGGCTTATGCCGCTAGGCAATCGGGCTTAATAGCAACACTAAAAGCAGATACATCTGTGGAAGGCCTAAGTCGTTTAGAAAACGTTACGTCTCTATTAGATGGAATCAAAGAATTTGTAGAAAATGATGAAGTAGAAGAAGGGGTGGAATTGACGAATGATAAATCTTTAGCCAGTTATATTCAAAATATTGCCTTACATACGAATCAAGATGAGGATGACGATGGCAATCATGTTACGCTAATGTCTACGCATTCAGCTAAGGGATTAGAGTTTAAGTCTGTTTTTGTAGTCGGTTTAGAAGAAAATTTATTTCCTTCTTTTATGTCTATGAAAAACATTCAGGGTATTGAAGAAGAGCGGCGTTTATTTTATGTAGCGATTACTCGAGCAGAGGAAATGTTAACCTTATCTTTTGCGAATAGTCGTTACCGACACGGCAAGCATAGCAATAATTCACCAAGTCGATTTTTGAATGAGATTCCACTAGAACATATGGATAGTGGTGTGAGTTTATCAAAACCGACAACAGGAACAGCGGTTCGTGCGCAACGTTCTGGCGTGTCAGGCAACTTTAAGCAAGCTAGAACACAAGCGAAGTTATCCATCAATGCAGCAGATTTTAAACCAAGTCCAAGTAGTGCAATTCAAGAAGGACAAAAAGTACTGCATTTAAAGTTTGGAGAAGGGGTAGTCGAACAAGTAGATGGACGAAATGATAAAAAAGTAGCGACGATTAACTTCCCACAAATTGATAATCCCAAACGTCGATTGATGTTGAAGTTTGCGAAGCTACAGATTATGGGATAGCCGATGAATGGTAGAAGGGTTTACAGTCGCTCGAAACCGTGTACCGTAAACCCTTTTACCGTATACCGTCTTACATCATACTCACCACTCCATCCGCTATATCGTCATAAAAAGATTCAATGTATTTTCGAATACTTTTTCGACTAGGTTTTGGTAATAAATCAAAATTGCTGATATAGTCTAGCAATTCGATTTTTTTGGTTTCATAGCGTTCAAAATTATTTTTTAGTTCTCTTTGGCGAATGATATGACCTAAAAAAATACGTTGTCGGCTATTTTTCTGGTTTAAATGCTCCGCTATGCGCATATAAGAAACACCCACTACGCCACTAAAATCAAAATCATAAGGAATTAATTGGTATTTATCTTCCCCATGTACTTTCATGGCTTTGGCGTTTTTGACAAAAGGAGTAGCTCGCCAATCCACATTTCCAATCATATATTGAAATAAAGCCACAAAATTATACTGTTCAATATCAAAACTATCAATCGGTAATTTGGGCTCAGGATGAACTTCTACACCGATTCTATCTTCTAATTCTCCAGTATCCTCTATTAAAAACCCTGTTCGCTTTAAGCGATTCATTTTTCCTTCACTGTCTATATAAGTAATATTAACATACTGAACTTGGTAACTTTTGGGGGAAAGAACATTATACATTTTGTAGACGAGGTATTCTCGCAAGACATTTTCTTTACTCTCTTTTTTATCATTTAAGCAATGCGTAACCACTTTATAGTCATCATATTTTGCCATCCCATCCGCCTTTAGTTCTTTTTTAGAAAAATTTAATTTGATGGTCGGAAAATCACAAACCTTTCTACGGTATTTTCCTCTAGGTTTTACCTTCATTTTACGGGTGATTAATTCCCCATTTCTATTTTCATAAGTAAAGGTTGCTCGCTGGTAAGTCTCTCTATTTCGATAATTAATGAGGGAATCAAGATTGGTTTCAATGGTGACATTGATGATTTCTTGGTCTTGTAAAGTACTAAAAATACTTTTGGTAGGAGTAGGAAGAGTATCCTGTGCAACTAAAGTGAAATTGTAAAGGAACAGCCCTAAGGTTAGTAGGAGGAATTGCTTCATAACTGAAAGTGTTTGTTTTGAGGTTATGAATGAGTAATAAAATAGGTAGTACTTACCTATCCATTACTAATCAAGGTTTTTTATAATTTTCGTCAGTTATTAAGCGGAATGGATGTTCGTTCTAAAAACGAACTATTTAGTAGTTTTATTTAGCGGTACACTAAAAACTATTTTTTTCGATAAAAATTGAAGCAGGCTATACACCTTAGCTTACATATTACAATTACAGTTTTCTAGACATTCGATAATCAAAGAAATATCTCGTTCTTTTAAGGAATACTGCATTTTTCGGCCTTCTCTTTTCACAGATAAAAGTCCTTTGAAACGCATATTTTGTAGATGATGAGAGGTAAGAGATTGCTCACTGTTTAGCATATTACAAATCTCTGTCACCGTTAAATAAGGATGTTGCTCTAATAAATGAACAATCCCTAATCGAGTAGGATGACCAATCGTCTTTAAAATAAAGGCAATTCTGGTTAGTTTTTCGGCCAACTCGCTATTAATCGCTTCTTTTCCTTGAATCTTATCCATAATGGCTATTTTAGATTACCTTATTTATTAAAAAATGATAAACTATAAAAAATAAATGATGAATTCGCTATATAATCATCGTTTATCGTTCATCATTCATCGTTAAAACTTACCTTATCATTTTCATAAAAGTACCAACAAACCAATTGGAGTCTGCATTGATTAGTCTATCCAAAGTGGAATCTACTTTATTGGAATATAATTGTAAATCTTTAATGATTTTAGCGAATTCTTCTGCGTCTTTATCCGAAGGGTCTACATCTCCAACATCATTTAGTAACCTTAAAATAGGTTCTAATTCCTTTTTTTTCCGTTGGATAATAATTCGTTTAACCACTTCCCACATATCTTTTTCTGCAATAAAGAATTCTTTTCGTTGTCCTGGAATTAATTCCTTGTGAACTAAGCCCCAGTCAATCAACGCTCTAATATTCATGTTAGCGTTGCCAACGGAGATTTGTAACTCCTGTTTAATTTCCATCGCACTTAAGGGCTTTGAAGAAACTAATAAGAGTGCATGAATTTGTGCCATGGTTCGATTGATGCCCCAATTAGACCCAATAGAACCCCACTGTTGAACAAATTTATCTTTTTTTTCCTGTGCTGTCATTTTTTGTAGTTAGACCTTTTCTACGATGATCACTTATTTGAATTTAGCTTTGGTGATACCTTGTTTAAATTCACACGATACGGGTTAATATATCTTAATTATTACAAAGAAACAAAAATACAAGAAGTAAAAGGAAAATTAAGTCAATGAATTATTCTTCTTAGTGTAAAAAACAGTTCTTGTAATAGATTAGTTTCATCAATCAGCCTATAAGTAAATAAGATAATACTTGTTATCTCCTGAGTCTATTTACTCATTTTCTCCTAAACTAGCATTAGCTTTCCTTTTTTTCTTTTTAAACTCCCCTAAATTGGTGGCGATGCTAAAATGACTGGCGCTTTCTCCTAAATGATAAGCCCCAAAACCAAAAGAAAAACGAAACCGTTTAATCTTCATACCGATACCTCCTGAAAAACCTGCTAAACTTCTGAAGTTTCGAAGCGATAAATCTTGTTTCCTAAAGTGATTATATGCAAAACGGACTCGAAAGTTCTCTTTTTTACCAAACAAAAATTCTCCACTAAAAATTAAATGGCGAAATAGATTATCTATCCATTCATTACTAGTGACAGTTTGTTCCCCTAAGAAAAAGGTATTTTCTTGAGCATTTGGATTGTCATATAATAAATTCCAGCGTTCTAAATGTTGTGCCGTGACAGAAAATCTAAATGGTAAATATTTTAAACGTTTAGAAAGACCAAAAAGTAATTCAAAAGGAACCTTTTCTTTATGTCCATTTCTATAAGTAGCCAATTGCCCGCCTATATTTCTAAAAACCATGGAGGCGACAAATCCTTTTTCATCAATATGATAAATGGCGGATAAATCGGTCGTTAAACCGAATGAATTATAACTTTCAAATTGGGAAGTAATGACTTTTATATTTGCGCCTACATCTAAGCGTTCGTAAATAGAATGACCAGCACCAATGGTAATAGCATATTCAGCAGCCTCAAATTGTCCATTAATATTTCCGAATTCATCAGCTAACTGAAAATCACCATAATTAATATATTGTATGCCAAATAGAAAAGTAGTATTCAGTTTTTGACTATGCCGAGCATATCCCGCAAATCCTTGTCCAATATCCGATAAATGGAAACTATGGTTAAAGGTTAGTTGATTGTGCATGGTATCATTCAAGACAGCAGGATTACTCATAGCAAAAGCCAAATCATCATCTCTAACGGTAATATGCTTGCCGCCTAAAGCCGTAATTCTAGCCGAAGCGGGAAGGTTCAAGAATTCATACACTTTACTGCCGCCAATTTGGGCAATTGAGGTGTGTGAAAAGCCGATGATCATTAAGAAAAGTAAAAATTTATTCATTAGATAAGCTTCAGTTTACTATTTACAGGCTGTACATACTGCCATTACTCACTATAAAATTAGATGCGCCGCTCATCTGCTGCTTTGGTCCAACTGGTTCGACAAGTTCCTTTATTACAAATCATTTTTTTGGTCAGTTCACCATATTCATCAAAAAGCTGTAATTCACCATGTTCGTTGTCTCCTTCTAAATAAGCACCTGTTGTTTTAGTTTTGCCATTTTTATAATATTCCACAAAAGGACCATTTTCCTCATTCTCTACAAAAGTAACAATCTCCATGAGTTCTCCACTATCATAATAACGTTTCCATTCGCCACTCATCATTCCATTGACATATTTCCCCGTTAATTCTAATTGTTTATTTTCATAAAATGCTTGAAATACTCCTGTAAAAACGCCATTTACATAAGGTTCAATAGCTTGAATTTCGCCACTAGTATGGTACAAAATTCTTTCGCCATCTAATTGCCCATTTTTATAAAAAGCAGTTTCTAGTAATTGACCATTGTCATCAAATAATTCGCTTTTACCTTCTTTTTCGGTCGTTGCTATATTTTGTACATATCGCTCTATCACTAATCCTGCGTCATTTTGTACTTCGATGGTTTTGGTCTTGGAAGAGCAAGTGATGAAGCTGATGCTTGTAATGAAAAGCCAGGTTATATTTTTCATGATTTAAATTACTGTTGCGAGTTGCCCATGTTTGAATGAACTACTCAGATTAAACCTTTTAGTAATAACGTCATTTTTATGGATGAATTATAAAATCTAATTCACGATTACCTTTTTAACAATTATCCCCTGATTGGTGGGTATTTTCAAAAAATAAACGCCTTTTATTAAATTAGGAACGTTGAAAAAAGTAGAAGTCCCCCTAAAAATAGTTTGCCCCTGCCTATTGATACATTCAATTTGACCCGTTAAGGCAAGTGTTTTGGGTAATTCAATTTTTAGGTTGTCTTTTACGGGGTTGGGATAAATTTTTATCTTAAAATCATCCACCGCTGGTATACTAACCGTAAAAGGCATACAATCATGCAACATGCCAGGAGAAAGCGACAAACCATCTCCAATTGTCGTATGTTTAATAAAATCGCCTGCTGTTTCTTCGATGGGACAAAAAACAATAGATTGATTGTCATTGGCTTCTTCCCCATAATCATGCAATAAAAGAATGTTTTGTAAACTATCTCTCAGCATAATACGGTCGCCGATATTGGCTAAACTAAGTCGATTACTACTTGCTTTTTGTACGATAGCATGCTCAAAATCTCGATTGATTTCACCACCACCAAATACCAAAAACAATTGATTGGGTTGAATGATGGTACTATCAGGAATTTGATGGCGTAATAAATCTGCATCATAAATGGCCATTCCCGATAAATCAATGGCTTCGGCTGTATTATTTAAAAATTCTAAAAATTCGTCTTGGCTGGCATTTCGTTCACCATCTCCATTTGCATCGCCAATAAATCCATTTGGTGGGTCGGCTAAAAATTCGGTTAGGATTAAACCAAAATCATTATCATCATCAAAGATAGTTAATTCAAAGGATTGGTTGATGCTAATTTGATGGCTATCGGAGGCATTGACATCCGTAATCGTAAAAATAAAAGTTTCTTGACCTTCAATTTCAACATCATTTGTAATCGGAATACTTAATAGTCGTTGGCTATTTGAATTGACAGGAAAAATAACGGTTTGGGTCGTAAAATTACCTATATCCATTGAGTCACCTGTTCCGCCAGTTAATGCGACCGTAACGACTACTTGGGCAGATTTGGGGTTAATCAAGTTTAAAAATAAATCAATTTGACCATCACTTTCGATAGCAATGCCTCTATTAACCGTAAAATGAATTAAGGTGGTATCCCCATTATTGAAAGGAAAAGAATTGGTTAAGGTGCCAGGAGAATAAGGCAGCCCAAAGGCATCAGGTCTTTCGGTATGAGGAATAAAACTGCCTATGAACTCTGGCGTTCTGACCAAAGAGGCGTCAATATTATTGTCTTGATAAGTCAGGCTATCCAATAAAACACCATCATTTCTTTGTAGCAAAATAGAGGTGCCAGCATTGCTTAACCCTAGGCTACCGCTTGAGGCTAATAGAACAGGGCTTCCGCCAAATAACCCATTTGGTATGCCGCCGCCAAAGACGACTAAAAAAGTTTTAGGTGGTAAAAAAGTACCTGCTGCAAATTCATGTTTAATCGTTTGGTCAATGATTAATTGGAAGCCGCTAAGGTTCGCAGCAACAGTATCTTGATTAAACAATTCAATAAATTCATCTTCTTTAGCACTTCTGATGCCGTCACCATTAGCATCACCAATTAAACTAACTGCAACATCTGCATAAATTTCGTTGATAATTATTTGAGTATGTAAATCGGTAAAAGGAAAGTACAAAAAAAAGAGGCATGTTAAGTAGTAAACAGGCTTATTCATTGGTTAATTTGTTTGTTAACAAAGGTAGCATTAGGTAAATATCCTGTTAAATTTAGTACAAAAAATATTAATTTAATAAAAATGTCGCAGTTGTTCGCTTAATTTGGTAGCGTTCCCCCTGATATTTGCTTAATTTTGAGTGATTTTGTAATATTATTAGCAATACGCACAAAGAACACGTTAGTTAGGTAGACAAAAATTAATGGGTCAAGCTATTTTTTCGTTTCCTTTTGTGAATATTACTGTAAACTTATAGCTCGCAATTTAAATAGATAATGAGTCAAGACGAATCTCAGAAAAAAGGTCAGTTAGCCAAAATAATTTTAACTATCACGTTTGTAGGCGTTTTGGTAGCGACAATTTTGGGTTATCAAAAATACCAAGAAATCTTTGGCACCAGTGTCCCCAAGGCAATAGGTGCAACAACTATTGATATTCCTTCGAATACTTCTTTTGAAGAAGTAGTAACTATGTTAAAAAATCAAAATTTAGTGGCTCATGAAGAAGCATTTCGTTGGGTGGCCAATAAGATGAAATACCCTCGCAATCCAATGCGTTCTGGTAAATTCAAAATCCAGCCAGGTTGGAGTAATTATGAATTGATTCAGCATCTAAGGGGAGGCAAACAAGAGACGGTCAAACTCGTTTTTAATAGTGCTTGGACGGTCAAGAATGTAGCAGCGAAAGTAGCGCAATTTATAGAACCAGATTCGAGTGATTTAGCTACTTTATTTACGAATGAACAGTTTATTGCAGATTTAGGCTTTACACCTGCGACGCTAATGTCTTTATTTATTCCAAATACGTATGATTTCTTTTGGAATACCAGCCCTGCTAAATTTATGGAGCGGATGAAAAAAGAACATGCTTCCTTTTGGGCAAAGAATAATCGGGCAGGAAAGGCAGCAGCATTGGATTTGACCCCAGAAGAAGTTTATATTTTAGCTTCAATAGTAGAAAGAGAGACCCTGCAAAATGGAGAGAAAAAGCGGATGGCAGGCGTTTATTATAATCGACTCAAAACGAAAGGTTGGCGCTTGGAGGCAGACCCAACGGTAAAATTTGCGGTAGGTGATTTTGGCTTGCGCCGAATATTAAATAAGCATCTAGCTTACGATTCTCCTTATAATACCTATAAATATGGTGGCTTGCCACCAGGGCCAATTAGTATGGCTTCTATTGCCAGTATTGATGCAGTTTTGAATGTGGAAAGTCATGATTATATGTTCTTTTGTGCCAAAGGAGATGGAAGTGGCTATCATAATTTTGCGAAGTCTTTGAAGCAGCATAATCGCAATGCGGCTATTTATCGGGCAAATATGCGGAAGAGTGGGGCTTGGGATTGATTTACAGGAGGACATGATTTTGCAAGATTAACAGGATGAGGAAGCAAAATTAAACCGCTATCCAGTCGTCTCCTGACGACTCACATTTTGAAAATTTACGCTTTATTTGATTGAGAACTAGTGATTTTACATTAAATGGATATCAAAAGAAATAATATGCGGCCTACTTTTTTCTCCCTCTGGAAGCGGCTAAGGGGAGGAATAGCCAGCATCTTCCTATTATGTTGCCTGATATCCTGCGAAAATGACCTAGCAGAAGTTAGTAAATTTATCGACGACGATGCGGTAGCTATAGAAGTAGGCGAAACGGTAAAAATGTTATACAGTGATTCAGGTAGAGTAGAAATGATGATTGAAGCTCCCCTATTACATCGACATTTGGATAAACGAACCCCTAAGCGAGAATTTCCAGCAGGATTAGAAGTTTTCTTTTTAGATAAGGAACAGAAAGTACAAAGTTGGCTAATCGGGAAATATGCGATAGAAGATGAGAACAAAAACATTATTACGGTTCGAGATAGTGTCGTTTTATTTAATCATAATGCGGAAAAATTAGAAACAGATGAATTAATTTGGGATAAAGGCACGAATACCATTTCTACCAAACAATTTGTCCGAATCACGACCGAGAACGAGCAAATCACAGGCTATGGTTTTGAAGCAGATAGAGAATTTAAGCATTGGAAAATCATTGCGCCGCAAGGAAGTGTGAAAGTAAATCCTAATAAAATAGATAATTAATTTCAAAACTATTGGCTCACCTTTTGCCTATCATTGACTATTAGCGAATAATTTAAGACTTTTGCACCTTCTAATACAGTAGGTAGTAAACAATTGACAGTAAGCAGTTGGAAAATATTTCTGATTAAAACAACCAACTATCAATTAGATTGCTACTATCAAACCTCAAACCAAGTTTTTAGATTTCTTCAAAAATAATCAGGAAAGAGAATTGAGATTAGAGAAAAGAGACTTACAAAATAGAATGCAGGATAGAATTAGCGTAAATAAACGATAATTTTATCAATACTTGGGTTTTATCTCTATTCTCTCAATCATAGTCTATTTTCTCTATTCTATTAAACAGAAAGGTTTTCGGAATCAATAATAACTATTAGTGGTTAATACCTAATAACCTTTAATAACTTCCATCAACCTCTAATAACTTCAATACTCAGTTTATGGCACAAGACGATAAGTTTAAAAAGTTAGTCTCACATTGTAAAGAATATGGTTTTATATTTCAATCCAGCGAAGTGTATGATGGATTGAGTGCGGTATATGATTATGGCCCTTACGGGGTAGAATTAAAAAATAATATCAAAAAATATTGGTGGGATTCAATGGTGCAAATGCACGAAAATATTGTCGGTATTGATGCCGCTATTTTTATGCACCCGAAGACATGGAAAGCTTCTGGACACGTAGATGCTTTTAGTGACCCATTAGTAGATAATAAGGGGTCTAATAAACGATATAGAGCAGATCAGTTGATTGAAGGCTACATGGACAAGATTGAAGGAAAAATCAATAAAGAAATCACCAAAGCCAAAAAGCGATTTGGAGATGCTTTTGATGAAGCGGAGTTTAGAAAAACGAATGGAAGAGTCTTAGCAAATTTGGAAAAATTTGAAGCGGTAAGATTGCGACTAGCAGCAGCGATGACCAATGAAGACATGGCAGATTTAAAAGCCATGCTACAAGAATATAAAATCAATTGCCCTGTAAGTGGGTCGAATGATTGGACAGATGTACGGATGTTTAACTTAATGTTTTACACCCAATTAGGAAATGTAGCAGGAGAAGAAGGCAAATTATACTTACGTCCAGAAACGGCGCAAGGTATATTTGTTAACTTTTTGAATGTGCAAAAAACCACTCGACAGAAACTTCCTTTTGGTATCGCACAAATTGGTAAGGCATTTAGAAATGAGATTGTTGCTCGACAATTTATTTTCCGTATGCGGGAATTTGAGCAAATGGAAATGCAATTTTTCATCAAGCCTGGGACACAAAAAGAATGGTATGCTTACTGGAAAGAATATCGTTTAAAATGGCATAAATCATTAGGCACACCAGCGGAGAAATTCCGTTTCCATGACCACGATAATTTAGCATTTTACGCAGATGCAGCGGTAGATATTGAATTTGAATTTCCTTTTGGCTTTAAAGAATTAGAAGGGATTCACTCTCGAACAAACCATGATTTAAGTAGCCACCAAGAATTATCAGGTCGAAAATTACAATATTTTGACCCACAAGAGAACGAAAGCTATGTACCGTATGTAGTGGAGACTTCTATCGGTTGTGATAGAATGTTCTTAGCGATGATGAGTCATGCGCTACAAGACGAAATAGTGCCTGATGCAAAAGGAAAAGATTCTACTAGAACAGTACTTAAATTGCCACCAGCTTTGGCACCTAATAAATGTGCGGTACTCCCTTTATTAAAAAATAAAGAGGAATTGACCAGTAAGGCAAGAGAAGTCTTTGACAAATTAAAAATTCATTTTAAGTGTCAATACGATGAAAAAGATGCAATTGGTCGTCGGTACAGACGTCAAGATGCGATTGGTACACCCTATTGTGTGACGATTGATTTTGATACGTTAGAAGACAACACGGTAACGATTCGAGATAGAGATACTTTAGAACAAATTAGAGTAGCGATTGATGAAGTAGCAGATATTGTTTCTAAGAAAGTAGATATGAAGCATTTATTAGCTGCTTTCTAATGTTGATTTTTGGGACTTAAGTTTCAAAATCAAAAAGGGGTTTTAAGAGGTCGTCAAAATAATTTTACAGAAAACTATTTTGACAATCTCTAAAACCCCTTTTCTTTTATGAATAAAGCTAATAATAGCTTTTTTAATAACTATTGCATCAAAACGAAATAGTTGATAATTTTTATTTGTTTTGAAAACTTAATGATTAAGCGAGTGTGCCAACTGCAAACAGCCAACTATTTACTGCCTACTGCATTATTCTTCATCAAAGCGCAATTCTTGAATAAATTGCTTCCCATCCTCCACTCTTAAAAGTACATAAACTCTGTAGGTTTTTGAAGCGGTATTTAAATTACCTATACAGTAAACAGAATCTTGCCCTTTAGAAGTGCCTTTATGTACTTGGTCAAACTTAGAAGGTTTATTCGTTGCAAAGAAATTGGTTAAAATAGTCTTTGCTTCTGCTTTATCATAAATATCATCTTCGTCCGCCACAGAAATTTCTACAGACTCATCAAAATAAGTCGATAGTACTTCTACATTACCTTGACTCAAAGCACTAGTGATTGAATCTAAGTTAGGTAAATCAATTAAGCTACCTAAGACGAAAAGAAAACTCAATATCATTTTCATAAACATCAATTTAATTAAAAATAGAGTAGCTATTTAAATTTTAGCTACGCTGATCATAAATAAAACGAAATAGTTTTTTCGTTAGTACTTATGCAATTTAGACTTTTTCCAATAAAAAAAGTCACCTATAATAGAAAAAGCAAGAAACTAGCCAATAGTTCCTTGCTTTTTTTATTTAATGAAAAATTAACGACAGGAGATGATTGCTATATTGTTAAATTGTTATGATGGTTATTTTTAGTCGATAACAATAAAACAATATAGCCATACAACCATTAATTTTAATTCTTCACAAAGGCCAAACTCTTATTAATAAAGTTCGTCAAATCAGCGCCTTTCAACATGTTCTGATTCAATTTAGCTAAATCAATTAAGTATTTCGCCAAATTCGCTTTTTCTTCTCCTTCTAAATTCAATAGCTTATCAGCTACTAAAGGATTATTCGTATTGACGACCACATTATAAGAATCAGGGAAATCGCCCATTCCCATACCATTCATCGCTTGCATTTCTTTCATTCTTCGCATAAACTCTGGGCGAGTGATGACAATAGGCTGGTCGTCTGGAGACATGGCCTTAGTAGAAACAGAAGCACCTGGTTCTGTCATTAACTCCGTGAATAAAGTCTTTACGGTTTCTTCTTCTTTTTCGTTCAAGACAGATTCTGTCTTTTCATCTTTCTGTACTAAATTATCTGCAGTATCAGAATCGACTCGCACAAAAGTGACGTTATCTCCAGCTGTTTCCAATTTCTGCATGAAATGGTTATCCAGAACGGTTGTCATTTCTAGTACATTATAACCTCTGCCTTTAGCTGCTTGAATAAAGCTATCATGCTCACTCGGTGAATTCGTATACAACAAAATTTGTTTGTCGTGCTTATCTGTCTGTAAATCTTTAATCTTCTCTTTATAAGCGTCCATGGTATAATAACCACCATCAACATCTTTTAATAAAGTAAACTTAGTTGCCCTTTCTGCAAATTTCTCATCTGACACGATACCATACTTGACGAATACGCCAATATCATCCCATTTTTGCTCGAAAGATGCTCTTTCGTTCTTAAATAATTCCTTTAATTTGTCTGCTACTTTTTTAGTGATATGGCTGGTAATTTTCTTTACGTTCTTATCACTTTGTAAATAACTACGAGAAACATTCAACGGAATATCAGGAGAATCAATGACGCCATGTAATAAAGTCAAGAATTCAGGAACTATTTCCTTCACATCATCTGTTACATATACCTGATTAGAGTATAACTGGATTTTATTTTTTTGTACTTCCAAAGAATTACTCACTTTAGGAAAGTACAGAATTCCCGTTAGACTGAAAGGGAAATCAATATTTAGGTGAATCCAGAATAACGGTGGGCTACTAAATGGATATAACTCGTTATAAAATTTAGTATAATCTTCATCTGTTAAATCCTTTGGCATTTTTTTCCAAGCAGGATTTGGATTATTGATGATGTTATCAACTTCTATTTCTTTTTGTTCCGCATCATCTCCTTCACCTTCAGTTGTATATTCCGTTTTTTTACCGAATAGAATTTCAACAGGAAGGAATTTACAATATTTTTGTAAAAGTCCTTCAATTCGTGCTTTTTCTAAGTATTCTACACTATCTTCGCTAATGTGCAAGATAATATCAGTTCCTCGTGCTGTTTTGTCATTTTTATCTAAAATAAACTCTGTATTTCCAGTACAAGTCCATGTCACACCTTCGCTTCCTTCTTTATAAGATTTTGTGACAACTTCTACCTTCTCTGCTACCATAAAAGCAGAGTAAAAACCTAGTCCAAAATGACCAATAATACTACTCTCATTTTTATAGGTTTCTAAAAATTCTTGCGCACTAGAAAAAGCAACTTGGTTTAAATACTTCATTACCTCTTCTTCATCCATTCCGATACCTTTATCCCTTATAGTTAGGGTTTTGTCATCTTCATTGATTAAGATTTCGATGGTCGTATCTCCAATTTCTCCTTTTACAGCGCCTCTAGCAGCTAAGGTTTTTAATTTAGAAGTAGCATCTGTTGCATTTGAAACAAGCTCTCTAAGAAAAATTTCCTGATCAGAATATAAAAACTGTTTAATTATCGGAAAGATATTCTCAGTAGAAACTGAAATAGTACCTTTTTGCATGATATGTTGATTTATGTTATTGATTAATAGTCACAAATAGTATCAAGAAAATAGTCAAATGATATGCCAGCTACTAAATGCTGACAGAATGACGCTTTGAATTGGGATTTAACCCTTTTGTGACAGTTTTATAGTAGAAAATACCTGTCAAAAATACATTCGTATATACTTTACCTATCAATTGTTGACAATTGTCAAGGCACAATAATTAGAAAATAGGATGGATATGAGGTCATATTGCCTGTATCATTGTGGAGTCGTTTGGAAGTAACGTCATCAACATTGAAAAAAGTACTTAAATGCTAAAAAGAACAATGAAATAAAATTATTGAGGTCATCTAAATTATGAGTGACTAAAAAATAATTTAAAAAAGTTCTTATTTAAAAGCATTTAAATATTAAAGAAAAAAAACTATGATTTTTTTTCGTGGAAAGTGAATTTTGGGAAAGGTTTTTGCAATAGATGATGTATAAAATAAAGACTACAAATAATATAAATATATATTTCCTTTTTAGGAATCTTTTATTTTCTCCCCCTCATAGATCTTCATACACATTAAGCCGATTATACAAGGAATACACACTAGATTTTTAGGTCTAGTTGACTATAAAGAGTATTAGAGTCAGATGTGGCTCTAAGAAGTGAGCGAGACCAGTTTCTTGGGGGGTAGAACTGGTCTCAAAGCTCACTATAATGTGCCCCCGCACAATAACCTTCCCCCGATTCATTCTCATAACCGTAAAGAAAAGGCTAGCAATAGTCTTTAGGTGAGGCAGACCAGTTCGTCGGGGGGTAGATCTGGTCTTGCTCTCACCTTTTT
>CALFWI010000466.1 GCA_937928615.1 uncultured Saprospiraceae bacterium
ATTACAATCCGCAATAGCGCCTGTTCCTGTTCCTTGACAGGTACAACCATCTGCTAGAATGACATCATTTTCTGTATTGGGATTCCCATCATTACAAAGGGTGCCCGGAGCAGTTGGAAGATTGGGGTCATTGTCATTACAATCTTCGGCAACACAAACCCCATCGTTATCCGCATCTTCACAAACCCCATCGTTTAGAATAATATTCGTTTGTGGAGCATTATTACCAGTATGGCTCAACATTAAGACGCCATTTTCCATTGCTGGCGTTAAACTAGCGGTAGCAATAGTTATGATTAAACTATCTCCTGGAGCGATGGCTAAGGGCAAAGTTGCTCCATTGGTAAGCTCAAAACTGAAAGTTGGAGAAGAACCTACCATTAAACCAATATCATTTAACAAAATGGCTTGATTACCAACAGTATTCCTAATAATAATAGTTTCCAGACTATCTGTAAATTGCAAGGTATTAAGTGCATTTAAATTTTCTCCTTCAGCAGTTAAAAGACTTTGGCTAATTGGGGTGAAAACGGGAATGTTCTTTTGTGTGAAGTAAAAAACTTCTTGGGAGTTGGAGTTACCTCCGCCAATAATAGGAGAACCTGTTGCGATATAAATCACTCCATTATTGACGATTGCTTGCGTACCATGTCTACCTTGATTTAAGTTAGGTAAAAAACGCCAAGTATTATCCTCTAAATTTAAAGCCTGCGTTTTGTCTAAACCATTACCAAATACATTTTCTCCACCAATAGTTAGAATCTCATTTCCTAAAAGCGCTAAAGAACTTCCACCCCTAGGCGTAGGGATTGGATTAGGTAAAATAGACCAAGTTTCTGTATCAAAATCAAACACATCTACATCTGCAACCGTTGCATTCAGGTTCCCGCCTAAATTAGTTTGTTTACCTGCAACCATATATAACTGATCATCAAAAACAATAGCTTGAGCATGGTCTCTGTCATGGGGTGCATCAGGGAGTGTTCGCCAAGTATTGGTAGCGGGATTATACTCATCTAACCAAGCTACTCGACCACCTGTATGTCCATTCTGAATGCCTCCAGAAAGGTAGATTTTTCCTTTGTGAACAGCCGCTGCGGCTGCCCCTCTTCTTCTCGCCACAGGAATCTCAGGACCAATAGCCCAATTATCTGTTACAGGGTCATAAAAATAGATATTCGGTACGGGCATATCATTTGGAAAGACGCCTGTAAAAGCACCAACTATACAAATAAGCCCTTGATAGGATATCGCTTGAAAATGATGTAAATTCAGTGGAGCCGTCGCACCTTGCGTCCATATATCAGTGAGCGGGTCATAAATATTAACATCATTGGTTTCTCTACCTCCGACTAAATAAAATTTATCTCCAGCTTCTACATACCCTGTCTCATGACGATTAGTAGGGCAACTCCCTGGATTACCAAAAGCGGTACAATTAAGGCCATCGTTAACCGTTTCCCACTGACCAACAATAGAATTTGGGTCGTTAAATAATAAATTAATATCATCCCAAATAGCGGTAAAAGGTAGACTAGAACCAGCAGAACTAGCCGTAATACCAACTGCTAAAGCCGTATTGGTCGCTTGAATGGCATTCAATAAACTACCAGAAGTACTAAGTGGGCCACTGCCTAAAGGAAAGGAATTACTGCCATTCACAGAGAGCATAGGTTGCACCGTTCCATTAGCGGGATTAACCGATAAAGATAACTCTAATTCTGCTGCTGCAAATAAGGTACTAAAACCATAGGTATTGATGCTCGGTATGCCATTGTTCTCTTGAATTACTTGAACCCCACCATTACCATTGACAGCATTTAGCACAATTTTAATATAATTATCTTGGTCACCAGTTCCGATATAAATACCATGTTGTTGATTGCTCGTTGGTGGTGTTCCTAAAAAGGGAGGGACAATTTTTCCTGATACGGTAAAAGGAGGTGTTGTGGCATCTATTTTAACTCCAAATTGAAAAGCATTGACTTCATTATTACTATTCCCTAAAGCGATACTATCGGTAACCCCTGGAATCACTAATAATTCAGGCGCTCCACCTGCAATGATATCATTTTCATTACTAATTAAGTCTAAATAATCAGTGACGCCATTGGTCATTAAACCTGTAAAACCTAAATCTAATAAACCACTTGTCCCATTAGCCAATCTATTGGTCAGCGGAATAGTTGTATTTAAACCATTAAAAGCATCTTGTGCAAAAGGGTCGACGTTATCTAATAAACCATCATCATCATCATCGGGGTCGTTTAGGTTGGAGACTTTAAAACCGCCAATTAAGGTTTTATCAAAATCAGCGGGTGTAATAGCAGGATTACAAGGGTCACTACCATTCTGAATTTCATCACTATTCGTATAGCCATCCCCATCTTCATCAATGGTGTTATCATCCGTTCCTAAGCAAGTATTATTATTAGCAGGTTCTAAAATAGCAATAGAATTACCGCTAAATTCTGCGACCCAAATAGTACCTGCAAAAAAGGAATTATTGGGTAAGGCCGTTACATCTAAAGGCACGGCTAATTGATTGGCGATACTGGTTACACCATCCGTTCCTAAGTCACCATTAGCATCTAAATCTACCCTCAATAAATCACCAGAAAAAGAAACGGCTAATAAATCTCCTTTCATTGCACCACCAAAAGTATTGGCAGTGTATTCATCCATACCATTCGTGGAAGCCTCTCTTACATAGATACTACCATCGCTGACGCCAGGATTTTGGTAATCTGCTTCTCGTAAATCTTTTAAACTATCTGGATAAGGTGGCCAATCTACAGGTAAAGTAGTTAATGGATTTCCTGTAATTGCTGTTCTAAAAGTCCCCGTTTCACTTGGTCCATTTTCATGGGTAAATAAACCTGCGCCTAATGGATTGGCTCGAATTGGGGTGGGATGACCAGCATAATACCCCTCTGTGACTTTATGCAAACCATCTTTATTATTAACTTTCGCATCATTTGGTCCAGGTCCATTGGAACCGGGCTCGCCAGGAGGCCAGTTATTGGTAACATTTGGCGAACCTTCAAATTCAGGATGTCCACCAATCCCTCCATTAGGCCCATTATCCCAAGTATAGAGGTAACCTAGTTCTGTTAGCACAACATCATATTGATTTCGGTAACCTGTAGAAAAAATAGAAATAGGGCCGCCTGGAATGTATTTAGCTTGATTCAATCCATCATTACCACCGAAAGGGTCATTGATATCTTGACCATTCGCATCATTCGGACGAGTAGGGTCGTCCAAGGTAGGAATATCGTAAATATAAGGTTGATTAGAAGCGGCATCTAGTAAAATAGGCAAACTATCTAACATCGCTAAGTCAATCTCTAAGATGGTGGAGGATAAAGCGTATTCACAGAGATGGTCAAAATTTGCAGAAGGTGCGCCCGCATTGGTATTACCACCTTGCGCAACAATTAATACGTTATTAACGGCATCATATTGAATACCATTCGTCGCATGATTTTCTTCAGAACGAGGCAGTCCTCTAATTAAGTCTACTTTTGACCAAGAAGTGCCATCATAAGTTATGCGAGAAAGTATCCCCGAATTGGTATCTAGTCCCGTATCACTTCCACCACCGCCCCCAATTCGGACATCACTCGAAGAGGCATAGATAATTGGATTAGCAAGTGTGCCGACAACTAAAATACCTGTTACTTGACGTTCGTCTTCAAAGAAATTTAAAGCACCATCCACATCATTATGATTAGGAATATCCTTTACCAAGTCAATGACTTCTGTGGCTAAGACTTGGTAGTGATTACCGATTTTATCGACGGTGTAAGCATAGATACTTCCTGTTCTTTCCGATACGTATAATCTACCATCAGGACCAAAATCTAAGGAAGTTGGTTCACTTAGATTGGTGCCACTTAAGGTTGTTTTAGAAAAGGAAATTCCTTGTGCCTGCACTTGAGTAAAAGCAAGGAACGTTAAGCCAATTAAAAATAAATTGGAGCAGAAAGTTGGTAAATTTAGGGAAAGTTGTTTTTCACCAAACCAATTTAAGATACAAGTATACTTGCAACGTACGTTGTGTTTGTTGTCCATCTTTTGTTTTTAAAATGTAAAAATTGCAAGGGGGGTGAAAAAATTAGGGGGAATGGAGGAAGCTCCATTAAATTAGGGGGAAGTAGGAACGACAAAACCAATTAGTCTGATAATTCAATTGGTTGATTATCAGGTAATTAATGTTTTTTAAAAAAATAAACGTTTATATTGAATTTAGGTGCAGCTTCGGGGGAGCTACTAAATTAAGAGATAGCAAATTTAATGTGATTGCTATTTTTTGTAGGTAAAAATTGTAGATGGGTAAATGTGAAAATTTAGAATTGACTATAAATGTACAGGTTTTTATAATTAGAAGAAAGGAACCATGCATTTATTTTATAATATACCGTTTTTCGGATACTTTTAGCATAAAGTCAGGGTAACTAAAATTGGAAAATAATAGAGGAATAGGCGTCCCTATAAATTAAACCAAATAAACGCTAATCTATAATGACTTTTCTAAGCGTCTCCACAAATAAATCACGAAATTCTTCCATGCGCTTACGTCTATACTGCATCACCCAACGGGGGTGTGGCAATGGAATAACCTCGTCAAAGAAGCCATGCTTTTTATTGAGTTGATGAAAATATTTATAGTTTTTTCCCTTTCCCATACATAGTGCTACTTTTGAATTGCAACCAAAATTTAAATGGGTTTTGATATTATGTATAATGTGTTTTTCGACGGCTTTTTCTAAAGGTTTGGCATCATAATAATTATAATTTTTGCCATCTTTAACAAATCCTAGGGGACAAAGAGAGGTAATGTAAAAATATTTATAAAAATGGTCTGGTCCACCAAAACCATCAATGTATTCGTAAACAAAATCCGCAGATAATTCAAAGCGTTTTTTGAAGTTATTTGGAATGCCACAAATTTCTTCTAATTTTTTGGGGTCGGTAAAAGGAGTGCCTGTAATACCTGCACCAAAACGGCCTGGATTAATACCAAAAATTAAAGTTCTTTGTTGGGTATCCTCAAAATATTTTTTGAAAAAAGCAGTCATCACTGCCCAAGTTTCGGTATTGTCAAATGGAAATAAAACCTCGACCCCAGGAGGTAAATTTTGGTAAGGGGTTAAATCTTTATGGAAGGTTAATAGTTTATCTGCAAAAGTCATGGAGGCAAGGTAGGAAAAAGTTATGGGAAGTTATTAATTCCTGTTATTAGAAGTTATGCTTCATTAAGTAATTAACCCAAGTTGCAGAGAAATTAAAATGGTTATATTGCTAGTGGGCAGGGGTGATTGGTTCTAAAAAAGACTGTTTGCTGGTTAGGACATTTTGTCCGATACCTTTATATTGCTTGCCTCTGGCAAGCGTAAAAAGTGTAAATATTCGCCAGAGGCGAGAAAAAAAGGTGTCGGATTAGAAATCCTAACCAGCAGAAATTGGAAAATATTAGAACCAATCACCCCTGGCTAGTGGGGCTAAAATTTCAAAGTTAAAGGCTAGACAACACTGTAACAATATATCAATATAGCAATACTACAAATGTCCACAACTTGAGTTAATTAACGAAAAATAACTTCTATGCTTATTTTTTTCGTCCAATAAACCAGCCGATTAGACCTGCCATTAAACTACTACAAATAACATTTGCCACTAATTCCATAGGGATGGATTGTATGGTCCAGATACGAAATTGAGCAGCTAAGCCTAATAAAGAAGAAAGGGGAATTAACAGACCTAATAAGGCTCCAGCTTTCATTCCTCCTACAAAAGTGGAAATATTTGCCCAGCGCAAAAAGATAAAAGAGAATAAGGCACCCCATACTAGACAACTCGCAAACATTAAGCTGATTTTGAATTGATCTTCTGGATATTCTACCGTTCCTTTAAATTCAGCAGGAATAGCTAAAACATCTTTCAAGAGCACACCATAAACACCCCAACCCAATAAAAAATAAGTGATACCACCAATTAAGGTGGCTAAAATAAATTTAGTCCAGTTCATTGTTTTTACGTTTTGATGATGAAAAAAAGAGGGGAGCAGTAAATAAATTGATAAGGTCAGGAGTAAGCGTCCTCATTACCTTATCAACTCATTAACCCATTACCTCGTTACCTCACTTATTAACTTAAAGGAGCATAGTCCAAGGTAGCACACAATACCCCACTCATTAAGCCCAAAGTAATAAACCAATAACCTGTATGTATCCAAATATATTTCCAGCCTCTTCTTTCGAACATAGCATTAACGGCTATGATAGGTAAGATTAGAAAAACGGTAAGAAGGCCACCATGCAAAAAGCCATGACCAAAACTTCTATGACTAGTACCATATTGAGTCATTAATTCATTGAATTGTTGTTGAGCTGCACTTCCAGCTTCTGCTACAGCAGGGGACATCATTTGTATAACTCCTGCCTGATGAATAACTAAAGTACTTAGCATAAAAGCAGCGAAAAGACTTAATAAGTAAGACAAACCAAAAGTAAGCGCCATATTAGCCCCTTCCATATCCGCATCGGTAAATCCATTAACCCGCATCCAAGGTCCACCAAGGACTTTAGGATTATAATAAACCGAACCAATAAGTAAAGGAATTAAAGCCACTAGAAAGAACATATAATAATTAGTAGGCATAATTAAGGTTTTTATTAAAAATAAAATTTGTCATGAATAAGTCACAATATATACTTTTTGTTTTTAATTAAATAAAATAACATAAAAAATTTCATTAAATTAAAACATTTTTTTTAAGTATAATTGTTATTTAGGAGGCATAAACGCTTCCTTTTGAGTAAAAAAGCAACAAAATTTGATGGTTTACGCTTAAATGAACTAACAATTACATCAATATTCTAACAAAAGCCGAGATTAACGAAAGGCAAATTAAAGCAGGAGAAAGCTTATAATACCTATACTTTATTCGTATTCCCCTTCCGTTACCCTCTATTTATTAAATACCCAGTATGAAAAAGCTTCAACCCATTTATGCGGTATTATTGATTCTATTTTTACTCTATTCTTTTTCTGGCAATCCACCAAATGCTAATACAGGCGCTCCTGGCGAAGGAAACTGTACGAGTTGCCACACTCCTGGTAATGCAAATTTTGACGGAGGGGTAGTTCTACAAGGGTTACCAGAAGTGATAGTGCCTAATACCACTTATAGTTTGAGTGTAGTGACAAGTGTATCCGCAGGTAGCCCAGCTAGGGCGGGTTTCCAAATGGTGATTTTAGATAACGCTAATAATAATGCAGGAAATTTTAGTAATGCAGGAATTAGCTCAACGGTTATGAATCAAGGAGGAAAGAACTATTTTGAGCACGATGGTTCTATGTCTTTTAATAATACAGATACGGTAGCTTGGACGGTAGAATGGACTGCTCCTAGCTCCATAGCGAGCGACTCCATTAAAGTTTATATCAATAGTCTTTTAGGGAATGGCGGAGGAAGTGGTAACGATTTAATGGTGAGCGAACAAGCTGCCTATAGTTTCCAGACAGCTGTTTCCTTACCTATAGAAGTAACAATTCTAGCATCTAATGATTTATCCTGTTTTGAGGCGAATGATGGAGCGGCCACGGTGAGTGTAAATGGTGGAACAGCGCCTTTTACCTATGAATGGTCCAATGATTCTACCACGGCATCGATTGCTAATTTATCCATTGGGCGCTATGTTGTAACCGCTACTGATTCGGAAGGTAGTATGGGGACCGCAACGGTTACGATTAATCAGCCAGAAGAAATCTTGGTTTCGATAGATAACATCGTTCCTATATCTTGTAATGAACCAGTTGGTAGTGCTACTCTTTCTACTACTGGAGGAGTAGCCCCTTATAGTTACTTATGGAGCACCAATAATACGACTGCAACGGTTAATTTACCCGCAGGCACACATAGTGTAACTATAACTGATGCTAACCAATGTATGAGCATTGAGAGCGTAACCATAAATGAAGATATTCGGGAACCTATGGCTTTTGCTGGTTTAGATGTCTTAGTTACCTGTGCAGATACTAATACAGAAACGGTACAACTAGATGCTTTTAATACCACAACAGGAACTGGCGTTACCTATTTATGGACAACGCTAGATGGAGATATTAGGTCAGGAGAAACGACCTTAATGCCGATTGTAGCTGCAACGGGAAACTACATTTTAACGGTAACCAATGGAGTAAATGGTTGTACCGCAGTAGATACCGTAGCTGTAATTTTTAATACACAACTACCTATAGCAAATGCAGGGAGT
>CALFWI010000467.1 GCA_937928615.1 uncultured Saprospiraceae bacterium
CCAATAAATTAATTTGTAGTCTCCTCATTTCTTTGTAATATTATTTTTTGAAAAAAAATATTACAAGATGAAATCCAGATTATTTACGATACTTATTCTAATTTTTACTTATAACTTAACGACCTTCGCTCAAATAAAAGGTAAAACTCTAGACGACCTAGCCCATAAATACGCCACGGAATCCTTCGACCGACTCTATGAACTACTCTCCATTCCTAATGATGCGCATTACCCGAAAGACATCGAAAGGAACATCCAATGGTGCGAAAAAGAATTCCAACAAAGAGGATTTACCACTAACCGCTTAGTGACGGAAACTGTCCCCTTGTTATTAGCAGAACGCAAAAAAGAAGGGGCGGATAAAACAGTCTTAATCTATTTACAAATTGATGGACAGCCAGTTGACAAAACGAAATGGTTTCAAGAAAGCCCTTGGAAACCTGCTTTAAAACAAAAGAAGGCGGATGGAGAATGGGAAGAAATAGACTGGCAAAAGATTCATACTAACTATGACCCAGAATTAAGAGTTTTCGCTCGGTCTACTGCTGATTCTAAGGGGGCAGCCAATGGTTTTTTGGCGGCTTTGGATGCGACTAAAGGTATTGCTCAGCCCAATTTCAACATCAAAGTTATCATGGATTTTGAAGAAGAATTAGGTTCGCCTGAATTACCAAAAGCAGTAGATAAGTATAGCCAAGCATTAGCGGCAGATATGCTAATTATTTTTGATGGGCCAAGACATATTTCTAACCAACCTACTTTAACTTTTGGTGCTAGAGGTATTTCTGAAATTACCTTAACGGTCTTCGGGCCAAGAACGCCTCAACATAGTGGACATTATGGTAATTATGCACCCAATCCCGCTGTTCGGTTAGCGCAACTCATTGCTTCTATGAAAGACGCAGATGGTCGAGTAACGATTCCTGGATTTTATGACGGCATTCATTTAGACGAAGCAACTAAAGCAATTTTAGCAAAAGTACCAGATGATGAAAAAATTATCCAAAAAAGTATAGGCATTGCCGCACCCGATAAAGTAGGTAATAATTATCAAGAAGCGATTCAATACCCCTCTTTAAATGTTCGTGGTATGCGGTCAGGTTGGGTAGGGATTCGTTCTCGGACAATCGTGCCAGCTACGGCGACTGCAGAAATTGATGTGCGTTTAGTGATGGAAAGTGACCCTGAATGGCTATTGGGTTTAGTACGTAGTCACATTCAAGCTCAAGGTTATTATGTGGTCGATAAAGAACCAACAGAAGCAGAGCGCATGAAATATAATCGCATTGCTTTTATGCGAGCCGTAACTTCCTATCGAGCTTATCGAACGGAATTTGATTCAACGGTTGGTTTATGGTTAGATAAAGCATTGACTAGAGCTTTTGGTCAAACGCCGATTAAAATTAGAAATAGTGGTGGGTCGATTCCGATTGCTCCTTTTGTCACTACTTTAGGCATTCCTGCGGTGACTGTCCCAATTGTCAATCGAGATAATAACCAACATAGTCCAAATGAAAACTTGCGATTGGGTAATTATGTGGATGGCGTGAAGACTTATATTGCGGTATTGACGGAGCGATTATAGTAGGACTTAGATTAAAAGGGACTATCTATTTTTGTCAAATTTATTTATATTTGTATGAAACTGTAAGGTATGATTGCTGCAAAATATAAGGAAGAAACCTACACTTTTGAAGAATACTTGGCAATAGAAGAGAAAGCCGAATTCAAAAGTGAATATGAAAAAGGTAAAATTTATGCGATGGCTGGCGGAACGCTAGACCATAGTACCATTTCTCAAAATACAGGGAATGCCATTGCGAACGAACTAAGAAAAAAAGCGAAAAGATGTCGAGTGAATAATAGTGAAATAAAAATTAGAATTGAAGAATATGATAAAGGTGTTTATCCAGATGTATCTGCCATTTGCAAAGACCCTGCTTTTTATAATAATAGAAAAGATGTTATTATAAATCCATTGCTGGTAGTAGAAGTACTTTCTAAGTCAACAAAAGACTACGATAAAGGTAGTAAGTTTACTCAATACCGCTCTCTTGCTTCTTTTCGAGAATATTTACTAGTTGACCAATATGAAGCAAAAGTAGCATCTTGGTATAAAGTAGAGGAAAATGCTTGGCATATTTCCAATGCAAGAGGTCTAAATGCCGTTATCCCACTCTATTCTTTAGATATAGAAATTCAATTGCAAGATATTTATTATATGATTGACGGGCTTGTGGACTAAAGTTTATCTCGCTTGTGATTGACTACAACCGTTTAATTTTAAGATTCCTAAATCGAATATCATTTCCCCAACCTTGCAAACCAATATGACCTTTGGGAGAAGTAGCAAAATAGGCCTGATTAAAATTACTATTAGCCATTAATTCCTTCCATTCTGGAGAATCCCAATCGTATTCGATACATAACTTGTCATTCAGCCAATGCTCAACGTGTCCTTTTTCAACTTTAATTTTCGCTTTGTACCATTTACCTTTTCCAATAGCTGGGTTAATGATACCATCATATAAATTAAAAGCATCGCCCGTTAAATGCTTGTGCATAAAATCTGCACCTTGGGTATTGAGGTAAGTTTGATTATCCACTAGTTGATATTCTGGCGCACTTTGATAAATGGGTTGACCATCAATTTCTTTTACGAAATAAAAAATACCACTATTTGCAGCTTCCGTTAAATTAAATTCTAAGCTTAGTTCAAAATCATCGTATTGTTCCTTAGTAATCAAATTGTCTTTACCCTGCCCAACAATTTCTCCATTTCTAGCTTGCCAAGTTTCAGGTAATCCTCCATTTAAATTATATCCTTTCCATTTATCCAAAGAACGTCCATCAAATAATAATTGCCAGCCAGCTTTAATTTCCTTTTCGGTAATACTATTGGTTAATGCTACGACTTCAATAGGCTTTTTTATTACTTTTTTAGTTGCCTTTTCTGCTGTTTGATTTTGGCAAGCAAAAATTAAAAAAATGTTGATAACCAGTAAACCGAATGATTTAAATTGCATGATTTTTATTTTAATAGATAAATAGTTGGTTAGGTTAGCCTATAAAAAATAAGGGTACTTAGTGTCAAAAATACCCAAAGTTATTTAATAATTGATGTTTTTTAATTTTTAGAAATTAAAATTTTGGAAACGAGCCAAGAATCCGTATCATTGACGGAATTTAATTTATGCAATCTATTTTCAAAACGAATAATCTAATTTAAGATGACGAACGAAAAAAAATTATTTTATGGTAGTTGTTTTGCTTTAATTACAACTGCACTTTCCTTTAGTTTGAGAGCAGGTGTACTGCCTCAGATACAAGGTGAACTGGGTTTAACAGGAGAACAATTGGGTACTATTAATCAAATGTGGTTTTTAGGCTTTCCCATTTCTATGATAATTGGTGGGTTGGTGTACCATACAGTAGGCGGAAAAAGAATTATGCAATTTGCCTTTTTGGCGCATATGATTGGTATTATTATGACTATTTATTCAGGTAGTTATACCGCATTGCTTATCTCTACCTTATTAATTGGTTTAGGAAATGGTTGTACAGAAGCAGCTTGTAATCCGATGATTGCAGATGCCTATGAAGGAAATATGATGAGTAAGATGATGAATCGGTTCCACATGTGGTTTCCTGGTGGAATTGTATTAGGTAGTTTATTATCTAAGTTTATGACAGATGGTGGTGTTGGTTATCAAATGCAGTTAGCGATGATGGTTATTCCGACTTTGATTTATGCTTACTTATTTATGGTTTCAGATTGGCCAAAAGCAAAAGTGGCAGAAGCGGCTTCTATTAGTAGTAATTTCAAAGCGATGTTCTCTCCTTTATTTTTGTTTATGGCAGCATGTATGGCATTGACGGCTATTTCAGAGTTTGGCCCTCAGCAATGGTCTAGCTTGATATTGGCTAAGAGTGGAGCTCAACCAATGTTGATTCTTGCTTTAGTAACGGGAGTAATGGCAGTTGCTAGATATTTTGGTGGAGACATGGTACATCAATTTAATACAACGGGAGTATTACTAGGTTCCGCTATTTTAGCAGCGATAGGCGTTTATTTATTAAGTACGCAAACAGGGACAATGGCTTATGTCGCTGCTTTTATATTCGCTTTAGGGGTAGCTTATTTCTGGCCTAATATGATTGGATTTGTAGCAGATAATATTCCAGAAAGTGGCGCTTTAGGAATGTCTATTGTTGGTGCGGTTGGAATGTTTGCGAATTCTATTTTTCAACCCATTATTGGTGGTTGGATTGATAGAGATAAAGCTGCAGCTATGGCAGAAGGTTTAACTGGCGATGAATTGGAATTAGTTGCTGGGCAAGCGACTTTAGGAACAATGGTTACTTTTCCAGCTATTCTGATTGTGGCGTTTACATTTCTTTATTTCTGGATGAAGAATCGAACGCCAGCTAGCGCCTAGTAATAGATAAGAAATAATTTTTTAGTAAAATAAAAGCCTCTTGTGTAAGTTTAGCTATCTTTTAACTGAACACACAAGAGGCTTTTTTATGTCTACTCCTTTGGATAGCATCGAAACGAATAATAGCTTATTTTAAGTGATTTTTTATGGAATTACTGCAAATAATAAATTATG